>NZ_JAQQPT010000011.1:0-221971 GCF_036688725.1 Pseudomonas lactucae
TTCACCTCCAAGTCACCAGCGTGGCCACCACAGCCAAGCTGGTTGCGCTTACGCGCAACGCGCCATGCCTGGCGCACGCAACAAAAAACCCGCATCTTATGCGGGTTTTCAATGGCCTCAGGCCAGCGGTTTTACTACGGGCTTGCGTCTCATCCCAGGCGTCACCGAGTCGTGAAGCGCCATAGCGCGTCCTGCATCCCATTCCTTCTGCATGGTTGAAAAAAGCTCAACATCAACCCGCGCTTGATGCGCACTCAACGCCTGCGACATGGCTTCGGCGATACGTTCAATAATCATCCCTGGGGCTGCGATGCCACAGTGCTTGCGACCAAACTCAATCAGTTGCTGACGATCAGGATACGCCTTCACCTTGTTCATCTTGATTGCCAAGGTACGGTCGACCAGCGCTTGCCCGGATTTGGGGTTGTAATGCTCATATGCGGTGGTGGTCGTGACATCGAATACCGGAGCCAATTGCACGGTTTCAAGAGCCCCCGGATGGGTATAGAGCACACCGAAATTCTTAAGGTGAGCATCACCATTGCGCACCATGACCGACAAGCACACCGAAGAGAAAAAACGCTCCAGCTCGCGCAGCACATCACCCTGGTGGCACACCTCGCGAATCACTGCCGCGAGGGTTTCGTAACTTTGGGAATACTTGTAGTTGTCGTGAGGGTCTTTGTTCAGCCCCAGCAGCACCGCCATGTCCTCAAACCCCAACCTGCCGGCCGGTGTCAGATCAAAGCGCTCCATGACAAACAGGTCGCCACCGTCGGACAACCAGAAACGCGGCGTCTCCAGGCCGGCAAGACGAGCGGCCTCCAAACACAGGAATTCGTTCTGAGCCAAGTGGGCGTATTCATCGGCGCCGGATTTTACAATCAGATCGGAGCTGAGCATGGTTTTGCGGCTGCCCGTCAACTTATCCAGGTCAGGCACCAGTACTTTCGGCTGCACGCCCGAGATTCCGGACTCAAAGTAGGTGTCGACCAGAAAATCGAATACACCCTGAGAGGTTTGCGCAGACAGAATCTCCTGTAACCCGACCTGAGCCTTTACAGGCGTGAAAGCCTCTATGGGATTCTCATAACTCAGCCGACCAATCTGGTTGCCACCGATGATCGACAGCAGGCGCATTTCGTCCACCTGCATATGCTTGGCCATCCGACGCTTGATCTGATCGGCCAAGAAGCCTTCAGGCACATTCATATCAAAAATCGGATGCAGAACATTACTGACCGTAGGCGTTGGGTCGTAAGGCATGACCAACGAGACTTCACGCGACGCCTCAGCCGAAGCGTAGGAAAACGAGAACTGCGACCCCTTGGACAGTTCGCCTCCCACGCCTTGGGGCGTGGCAATGCTAAGCCGCTTGACCTTACTCATCGTACTCCACCAGTTCGGCAAGGGATTTGAGATCGATCCGCCGATCAACCACTTCCAACGCCATTCCCAACGCTGTAATCACTCGGAAGGCCGTGTACATGGCAACGTTTTCTCCCGCTTCCAGGTCGATGATGGTCTTGCGGCTGCACCGCGCTTTTTCCGCGAGCTGCTGCTGGCTGTAGTGCTTCGCTCGGCGCAGCTGTTTAAGCCGTTCGCCAAATTCGGGAGGGCTGGTGATGAGCAAAATGTCACCCATATAGGACTTTTAATAGGATTTATCCAATTATGTCCGTTATGAGGGACATTTCAACCGCCTTACGTCTGCTGGAAGCGCACCCACAAAAAAGCCCGCATCGCTGCGGGCTTTTTTAAACACCTAAGACTCAGTTCACCTTAGCGTTCAACTCACCTTTCAAATACCGCTGGTACATCGCTTCCAGCGAGATCGGCTTGATCTTCGACGCATTACCCGCCGTACCAAACGCTTCATAACGGGCGATGCACACATCACGCATCGCGGTCACGGTGGCGCCGAAGAATTTACGCGGGTCGAATTCGCTCGGGTTGGTGGCCATCAGGCGACGCATCGCACCGGTGGAGGCCAGGCGCAGGTCGGTGTCGATGTTGACCTTGCGTACGCCGTACTTGATGCCTTCGACGATTTCTTCAACCGGTACGCCGTAGGTTTCTTTGATGTCGCCGCCATACTGGTTGATGATCGCCAGCCACTCTTGCGGGACCGAGGAAGAACCGTGCATCACCAGGTGGGTGTTGGGGATGCGTTTGTGGATTTCCTTGATGCGGTCGATAGCCAGTACGTCGCCGGTTGGCGGCTTGGTGAACTTGTAGGCGCCGTGGCTGGTGCCAATGGCGATGGCCAGGGCATCGACCTGGGTTTTCTTGACGAAGTCAGCGGCTTCTTCCGGGTCGGTCAGCATTTGGCTGTGATCCAGCACGCCTTCGGCGCCGATGCCGTCTTCTTCGCCGGCCATGCCGGTTTCCAGGGAACCCAGGCAGCCCAGCTCGCCTTCAACCGACACGCCGCAGGCGTGGGCCATGGCCACGGTTTGTTGGGTCACGCGTACGTTGTACTCGTAGTCGGTCGGGGTCTTGCCGTCTTCGCCGAGGGAGCCGTCCATCATGACCGAGCTGAAGCCCAGTTGGATGGAGCGCTGGCACACGTCAGGGCTGGTGCCGTGGTCCTGGTGCATGCACACCGGGATGTGCGGGAATTCTTCGATCGCGGCGAGGATCAGGTGACGCAGGAACGGAGCACCGGCGTATTTGCGCGCACCGGCCGAAGCCTGGACGATCACGGGGGAGTCGGTCTTGTCAGCGGCTTCCATGATGGCGCGCATCTGCTCAAGGTTGTTGACGTTAAAGGCTGGGACGCCGTAGCCGAACTCGGCTGCGTGGTCCAGCATTTGACGCATGCTGATAAGTGCCATTGTGTTGTCTCTCCCGGTAGAGGGTCGTTAATCGTGCAAGCCTGCCGTAGCGGCGGCTGCTATTCAAGTTATTGCCGGTCAGGTTTTGCATGCCTGGCCTGCTGAATCGTTATTGCTGTCAGGCTTATTGGGCTTTGCAGCCCCGCCCGATCAAATCGTCGGTAGCCACCCAGTAAACCAGGCCTTCCTCACCTTTTGTGTGAAACGCCAACTGGTCGTTGGCGTACAACACACCCGAGGCGGCAATGTCCTGTTTAAGGCGATAAACCTGGTCGGAACCGCCGAGGCGTACATCCACCTCGGAGCGGGCCGCATTGGCAAAGCGCCAGTTGACCTCGGCCTTGCTGTCACAGATCCAGGTGGTCCACTTATCGGCAGGCTCTGCCTTGTTGAACATGTTCATGCTGCTGCAACCGGCCAGTAAAGCCAGTGCCGCCAGGGCGAAAACGCCTTTCATTGCCAATCCTCGAGCGAAGGCCCTGGGCCGTCACTGCTGTCGGTTAGTTGATCAGACCCGTCAAGGGCAACCCTGTTCCTGACCGTTGGGCGCGGAGTCGTATTTCTCCAGCCGTTCGTTGCCGATGCGCTTGTTGATCACCGGCATGGTTTCGGCTTGCCAGTCAGCCTGGTAGCAGTTGTTTTGCTGCTGCTGTGCAGGCGTCACAGGCGCAGGCGCCGCGCTTGGCGTGCTGCCGCAGCCGGCCAACAGGCCCGCCGCGATCACCAGTGCCAACGTCTTGATCATGGGAATGCTCCTTTTCCTGATCACGCTTTTAACCTTTGGCTCGGGTTTCCAGCACTTCAACGGCCGGCAGGACCTTGCCTTCGACGAATTCGAGGAATGCGCCGCCACCGGTAGAAATGTAGGAGATTTGCTCAGCCACGCCATATTTGTCGATGGCCGCCAGGGTGTCACCGCCACCGGCGATGGAGAATGCCGAGCTTTCGGCAATCGCCTTGGCCAGCACTTTGGTGCCGTTGCCGAACTGGTCGAACTCGAATACACCGACCGGACCGTTCCACAGGATGGTCTGGGAGGCTTTCAGCAGTTCGGCGAAGTTAGCTGCGGTTTGCGGGCCGATGTCCAGGATCATGTCATCGTCGGCCACGTCAGCGATCAGCTTGACGGTGGCGGCGGCGCTTTCGGCGAATTCCTTGGCGACGACCACATCGACCGGCAATGGCACGCTGACCTTGGCGGCGATGGCGCGGGCGGTGTCGAGCAGGTCCGGTTCGTACAGGGACTTGCCCACCGGGTGACCGGCTGCGGCCAGGAAGGTGTTGGCAATGCCGCCGCCGACGATCAGTTGGTTGCAGATCTGGCTGAGGCTGTTAAGCACGTCCAGCTTGGTCGACACCTTGGAGCCGGCCACGATGGCGGCCATCGGTTGTGCCGGCGCGCCCAGGGCCTTGCCCAGTGCGTCCAGTTCAGCGGCCAGCAGTGGGCCGGCAGCCGCGACCTTGGCGAACTTGGCCACGCCGTGGGTCGAGCCTTCAGCGCGGTGCGCGGTGCCGAAAGCGTCCATCACGAACACGTCGCACAGGGCGGCGTATTGCTGGGCCAGTTCGTCGCTGTTCTTTTTCTCGCCCTTGTTGAAGCGCACGTTTTCGAACAGCACGATATCGCCGGCCTTCAGGTCTACGCCGCCCAGGTAATCGGCCACCAATGGCACCTCGCGGCCCAGGGCCTTGCTCAGGTAATCGGCTACAGGCTTGAGGCTGTTTTCGGCGGAGAACTCACCTTCGGTCGGACGACCCAGGTGGGAGCAGACCATCACGGCCGCGCCTTTTTCCAGGGCCAGCTTGATGGTCGGCAGCGAGGCCAGGATTCGCGCATCGCTGGTGACTACACCGTCCTTGACTGGGACGTTGAGGTCTTCGCGAATCAGTACGCGCTTACCTTGCAGATCGAGGTCGGTCATCTTCAACACGGTCATGGGTCGCAGTTCCTGAATTACTGTTGAGGTTGTTTAGAGGCGATATGCAGATAATGTTCCGCAACGTCGAGCATTCGATTGGCAAAACCCCACTCGTTGTCGAACCAGGCCAGGATGTTCACCAGCCTCGGGCCGGAAACGCGGGTCTGGCTGGCATCGACGATCGCCGAATGCGGGTCATGGTTGAAATCACAACTGGCGTGGGGCAGCTCGGTGTAGGCCAGCAGGCCTTTGAGCGGGCCGCTGGTGGCGGCATCGCGCAGAATCCGGTTGACCTCCACGGCATCGGTGTCGCTGACGGTTTGCAAGGTGATATCCAGGCAGGACACATTCACCGTCGGTACCCTTACGGCTTTGGCCTGGATTCGCCCGGCAAGTTCCGGCAGCAAGCGCTCGATGCCACGGGCCAGGCCGGTGGACACCGGAATCACCGACTGGAACGCCGAGCGTGTGCGGCGCAGGTCTTCATGATGATAGGCGTCGATCACCGGCTGGTCGTTCATCGCCGAGTGAATTGTGGTGATCGACACGTAATCGATACCAATCGACTGGTCCAGCAGACGCAACAACGGCACGCTGCAGTTGGTGGTGCAGGAGGCATTGGACACCAGTAGCTCGGTGCCGGTCAGGCAATCCTGGTTGATGCCATAGACGATGGTGGCGTCGACATCCGCCTCGCTGGCCATCGGCTGGGAAAACAGCACACGCGGCGCACCGGCGTCGATAAAACGCTGGCCATCGGCACGGGTGTTATAGGCACCGGAGCATTCCAACACCAGGTCGACGCCCAGCGCCGCCCAATCGATGCCCTCGGGGGTGGCACTGCGCAATACTTTCACGCAGTCGCCGTTGATATGCAGACAATCGCCGTCGACCCGCACTTCGCCGGGAAAACGGCCGTGGGTGGAGTCAAAGCGTGTCAGGTATTCGATGCTGGCCATGTCGGCCAAATCGTTGATTGCAACAATTTCAAACCCGGCCGTCGCCCCTCGCTCGAACAGAGCACGCAAGACGCAACGACCAATGCGGCCGTAGCCGTTGAGTGCAACTTTGTAGGGACGCGGTTGGGGCATGGGGTTCTCGATCAAGGTTAGTTCGGTGTTGAATGTTCTGACGCCATCGCGGGCAAGCCCGCTCCCACAGTAGACCGCAATCCAAATGTGGGAGCGGGCTTGCCCGCGATGGCGTCAGTGCAAACAACGCAGACCGACTTAGTCTTCCAGCAGTTCTTCAGCCTGACCGAGGATGTTTTCCAGGGTGAAACCGAACTCTTCGAACAACGCCGGCGCCGGTGCCGACTCACCGTAGGTGGTCATGCCGATGACGCGGCCTTCCAGGCCTACGTACTTGTACCAGTAGTCTGCATGCGCCGCTTCGATGGCGATACGCGCGCTGACCTGCAACGGCAGCACCGATTGCTTGTAGCCGGCGTCCTGGGCTTCGAACACGCTGGTGCACGGCATGGACACAACGCGCACGTTGCGGCCTTGCGCGGTCAGCTTGTCATATGCCTGAACGGTCAGGCCCACTTCGGAACCGGTGGAGATCAGGATCAGCTCCGGTTCGCCGATGCAGTCCTTGAGCACGTAACCGCCGCGGCTGATGTCGGCGATCTGCGCGTCGGAGCGCACCTGGTGCTGCAGGTTCTGACGCGAGAAGATCAGCGCCGAAGGGCCGTCCTTGCGCTCGATGGCGTGCTTCCAGGCCACGGCGGATTCCACCGCGTCGGCTGGGCGCCAGCAATCCAGGTTCGGCGTGGTACGCAGGCTGGTCAGTTGCTCGACCGGCTGGTGCGTCGGGCCGTCTTCGCCCAGGCCGATGGAGTCGTGGGTGTACACATGGATCACACGCTTCTTCATCAGCGCGGCCATGCGCACGGCGTTGCGCGCGTATTCCATGAACATCAGGAAGGTCGCGCCGTAAGGCACCAGGCCACCGTGCAGGGACACGCCGTTCATGATGGCGCTCATGCCGAACTCGCGCACGCCGTAGTACATGTAGTTACCGCTGGCGTCTTCGGCCGAGACACCTTTGCAACCTTTCCACAGGGTCAGGTTGGAACCGGCCAGGTCGGCCGAACCGCCAAGGAACTCAGGCAGCAACGGGCCGAAGGCATTCAGGGTGTTCTGGCTGGCTTTACGGCTGGCGATGGTTTCGCCCTTGGCCGCGACTTCGGCGATGTAGGCCGAGGCTTTTTCCGAGAAGTCGGCAGGCAGGTCGCCGGCCAGACGGCGGACCAGTTCGTTGGCAAGCGCAGGGAATTCGGCGGAGTAGGCCGCGAAACGCTGGTCCCACTCGGCTTCGGTCGCCAGGCCTTTTTCTTTGGCATCCCACTCGGCGTAGATGTCGGCCGGGATTTCGAACGGGCCGTGGTTCCACTTCAGCGCTTCACGGGTCAGGGCGATTTCCGCGTCACCCAGTGGGGCGCCGTGGCAGTCTTCCTTGCCTTGCTTGTTCGGCGAACCGAAACCGATAGTGGTCTTGCAGCAGATGAGGGTCGGCTGCGCGCTCTTGCGAGCGGTGTCGATGGCGGTCTTGATTTCTTCAGGATCGTGGCCGTCGACGTTGCGGATCACCTGCCAGTTGTAGGCTTCGAAACGTTTTGGCGTGTCATCGGTGAACCAGCCTTCGACTTCGCCGTCGATGGAAATGCCGTTGTCATCGTAGAACGCGATCAGCTTGCCCAGGCCCAGGGTACCGGCCAGGGAAGCGACTTCGTGGGAAATGCCTTCCATCATGCAGCCATCACCCAGGAACACGTAGGTGTGGTGGTCGACGATATCGTGGCCAGGACGGTTGAACTGCGCGCCCAGGACTTTTTCAGCCAGCGCGAAGCCGACGGCATTGGCCAAGCCTTGGCCCAGGGGACCGGTGGTGGTCTCGACGCCTGGGGTGTAGCCGAATTCCGGATGGCCCGGGGTGCGGCTGTGCAACTGGCGGAAGCTCTTGAGGTCATCGATGGTGACGTCGTAGCCGGTCAGATGCAGCAGCGAATAGATCAGCATCGAGCCGTGGCCGTTGGACAGCACGAAGCGGTCACGGTCGGCGAACGACGGGTTGCTTGGGTTGTGTTTCAGGTAATCACGCCAAAGTACCTCGGCGATATCCGCCATGCCCATCGGGGCACCGGGATGGCCGCTGTTGGCTTTTTGCACGGCATCCATGCTGAGGGCACGAATGGCGTTGGCACGCTCACGACGGCTGGGCATCGCTGATCTCCTGGAGGATTGAATAAAGAAACGGAAAAAAGGACCGGCATTTTCCCTCAGCCACCGCCTGCGGGCAATGACAGATAGTCACTTGTGGGTGTTTTTCCTGTGCTTTGGCCGGCAATCGCTTGCAGAAACCTTTCACGTATTCGTCTAACGGTGATGGCGACTGCTTATAACCACCACTTATCGATCAATATCAAAACTTTTTGATATTGACCTTGCAGGGACACCCACCCGTCACTAGACTGCTGGCCTTATGAACCTACCCGTGCCCTCACTGCGTCCCGACGACGGCGATGAACTGGCAGCCTTGTGCAAGGCCGCTGGCGACCCGTTGCGCTTGAACGTCTTGCGCGCACTGGCCAACGATTCGTTCGGCGTACTGGAACTGGCGCAGATCTTCGCCATCGGGCAGTCGGGCATGAGCCACCATTTGAAAGTGCTGTCCCAGGCCGACCTGGTGGCCACCCGCCGCGAGGGCAATGCGATTTTCTACCGCCGCGCCCTGCCCCATACCGACCTGCTCGGCGGTAAGCTGCACACGGCCTTGCTTGAAGAAGTGGACGGTTTGAACCTTCCGGGCGACGTACAAGCGCGCATCGGCCAGGTTCATGGTCAGCGAGCTGCCGCCAGCCAGGACTTTTTCGCCCGGGTCGCCGAGAAATTTCGCGCCCAGCAAGACCTGATTGCCGGTCTTGCCCAATACCGCGACAGCGTACTGGCACTGCTGGACAAGCTGAGCTTCAGTGAAGGGGCAACGGCCTTGGAAGTCGGCCCAGGGGATGGCGGTTTCCTGCCGGAACTGGCGCGCCGTTTCCAGCAGGTCACTGCGCTGGACAACAGCCCGGCGATGCTCGAACTGGCGCGCCAGCTGTGCGAACGCGAGGCACTGGGCAACGTCAACCTGCAGCTGGCCGACGCGCTGAACAGCACAACGATCAAGGCCGACTGCGTGGTGCTGAACATGGTCTTGCACCATTTCGCCGCCCCCGCCGACGCCCTCAAGCAAATGGCCGGGTTGCTGCACCCCGGCGGTAGCCTGCTGGTTACGGATTTATGCAGCCACAACCAGAATTGGGCCAGGGAGGCCTGCGGTGATCTCTGGTTGGGTTTTGAACAGGACGATCTGGCCCGTTGGGCCACCACTGCGGGGCTCGTTCCCGGGGAAAGCCTCTATGTAGGCTTACGTAATGGTTTCCAGATCCAGGTCCGCCACTTTCAGCGGCCGGCTGGCGACACTCACCATCGGTAATATCAGGAAAACATCGAGATGAGCGAATACTCCCTTTTCACCTCCGAGTCCGTGTCTGAAGGGCATCCGGACAAAATCGCCGACCAGATTTCTGACGCGGTGCTGGACGCCATCATTGCGCAAGACAAATTTGCGCGCGTGGCGTGCGAGACTCTGGTGAAAACCGGTGTAGCGATCATCGCCGGCGAAGTGACCACTTCCGCCTGGGTTGACCTGGAGCAGATCGTCCGTGACGTGATCACCGACATCGGCTACAACAGCTCCGACGTCGGCTTCGACGGTGCGACCTGCGGCGTGATGAACATCATCGGCAAGCAGTCCCCGGACATCAACCAGGGTGTCGACCGCGCCAAGCCGGAAGACCAGGGCGCCGGCGACCAGGGCCTGATGTTCGGCTACGCCAGCAACGAAACCGAGGTGCTGATGCCGGCACCGATCACCTTCTCGCACCAGCTTGTGCAACGTCAGGCCGAGGCGCGTAAATCCGGCCTGCTGCCTTGGCTGCGCCCGGACGCCAAGTCCCAGGTGACCTGCCGCTATGAAGGCGGCAAAGTCGTCGGGATCGATGCAGTCGTACTGTCGACCCAGCACAACCCGGACGTTTCCTACACCGATCTGCGTGAAGGCGTGATGGAGCTGATCGTCAAGCATGTATTGCCTGCCGAATTGCTGACCAAGGACACCCAGTTCCACATCAACCCGACCGGCCAGTTCATCATTGGTGGCCCGGTGGGCGACTGCGGCCTGACCGGCCGCAAGATCATCGTCGACAGCTACGGCGGCATGGCCCGTCACGGTGGCGGCGCGTTCTCCGGTAAAGACCCGTCCAAGGTTGACCGTTCCGCGGCGTACGCCGGGCGTTACGTGGCCAAGAACATTGTGGCGGCCGGGCTGGCCGAACGCTGCGAGATCCAGGTGTCCTACGCAATCGGTGTGGCACAGCCTACGTCGATCTCGCTGAATACCTTCGGCACCGGCAAGATCAGCGATGAAAAAATCGTCAAGCTGGTGCGCGAGATCTTCGACCTGCGCCCCTACGCGATCACCACCATGCTCGACCTGCTGCACCCGATGTACCAGGAAACCGCAGCTTACGGCCACTTCGGCCGTACCCCTGCGCAGAAGACCGTGGGTGACGACACCTTCACCACCTTCACCTGGGAAAAAACCGACCGCGCCAACGACCTGCGCACGGCTGCCGGCCTGTAATCGTTCGTGGTACCCAAACGCCCAGCCGGGTTCGTCCGGCTGGGCGTTTTTATTGCCGGTACGATCTCGTCACATTTTTTGGATCCACACCTTGCGGGCCAAATGATGGCCCCCTAGAATCCGCGCCCTCTCGGGCCCTCTACCTTATTTGGATATTGCCCTGCGCCGGCCCGGGATCAATCAGTGCGCAGGCAGTCGAACATTGAGGTTTTTCATGCGCATCTCCACGCTCGCCCCTGCCGCCCTTCTACTCAGCCTGTTCGCCCTGCCGACCAACGCTGCCGACTTGAGTGCACTGGGCGGCGCCCTGACTTCCCAGTTGGGCGGCGGCAATTCCGGCGACTGCCAGAAACAATCGGCGGACCTGCAAACCAAGATCGATGCAGCCCAAGCCAGCAACGACACCCTGAAAGTGAGCGCCTTCACCGCAGCCCAGGAGCAGGTCAACAAAGGCTGTAACAAACTCGCTGAAGCCCAGGCCAAAGCCGACGCCAAGCAGCAAACCCAGGCAGCCAAGGCCGACAAGTCCGAAGCCGTGAAAGCCCTGGGCGGTCTGTTCAAGTAAACCGGAAACACCCAGTAAAAAGCCCCGCACGGTCGGGGCTTTTTTGTGGGCGCGCGGATCATTTAGGCTGGGCGCCCCTTCCGAGCAAGGATGCTCATGATGCGTTTACTGATCGCGTTTTTACTCTATGCAGTACCCCTCTGGAGCCTGGCGCAAAACTGCCCCGAAGACGCCCGGACACAGATCCACGAGCTGGCTGAACAGGTCCGCCTGTGGGATGACAGCTACCACCGCCTCGGCCAGTCACCCGTCAGCGACGAACTCTACGACCAGGCCCGCCAGCGTCTGGCCGATTGGCGCCCGTGCGCTGCCCAGCCGGCCACGGTGCCAGGCAACCCGCTGGCCACTTCACGGGGCACATTGCCTCACCCGGTGGCCCATACCGGCCTGGAAAAACTACGGGATGAACAGGCTGTCGGCACTTGGCTGGACACACACAAGGAGGTATGGATCCAACCCAAGGTCGATGGCGTGGCGGTGACCCTGATGTATCGCCAGGGCCGGTTGAGCCGGGTGATCAGCCGCGGCGACGGCACGCTTGGCCAGGACTGGTCAGCCTCTGCGCGCAAGATCCCCGGCATCGTCCAGCAACTGCCAGAGCCCCTCGACCTGGTGCTGCAGGGCGAGCTCTATTGGCGCCTGCACGCGCATGTGCAATCGGCCAGCGGCGGGCTCAATGCGCGCAGCAAGGTGGCCGGGCTGATGAATCGCCGGCAACTGAGCGACACCGACGCGGCCGGCATCGGCCTGTTCGTGTGGGCCTGGCCCGAAGGGCCGACGGGGTTCACCGAACGCCTGGCCACCCTGGCGCGCCTGGGCTTCGTCGACAGCCAACGCTACAGCCAACCTGTCCAGGACCTCACCGACGCCATGCACTGGCGCGCCTATTGGTACAACCACCCACTCCCTTTTGCCAGTGATGGGGTGGTACTGCACCAGGCGCAGCACGCACCCGCGCAACGCTGGCAAGCCAATGCGCCCTACTGGGCCGTGGCCTGGAAATACCCGGCAACCAAAGCCCTGGCACTGGTGCGCAAGGTCCATTTCAAGGTGGGCCGCACCGGGCGCATCACCCCCATTCTGGAGCTGCAGCCGGTGCATCTGGACGATCGGCAGATCAGCCGCGTGAGCGCCGGCTCGTTGAAGCGATGGCAGGCACTGGATATCCGCCCCGGCGATCAGGTTTCCATCAGCCTTGCGGGCCAAGTGATCCCCCGACTGGACGAGGTGATCCTGCGTAATGCCACGCGCGTTGACCTGCCAGTGCCCGACCCGCGCAATTTTCACGCTTTGAGCTGCTGGCAATTGGATCCCGGCTGCGAAGAGCAATTGCTTGCGCGACTCAGTTGGCTAAGTGGCAACCAGGGCCTGGCTTTGCCTCATATGGGCCGCGAGACGTGGAACGTATTGATTCAGGCCGGTCTAATCGCAGGCTTTCTCGATTGGTTGACCCTGGATGCGGCAGAGCTTGCTAACATTGATGGCCTCGGTGATCTCAGCCGCGCACGGGTACTCGACAGCATCCGCAGCGCTCGGCAACAGCCCTTTGCACAATGGCTCAAAGCCTTGGGCGTACCGCCTGCGGCACGTAACAACCTGGAAGGCGACTGGCAGACCTTGATCGCCAGAGACACCCAGGCCTGGCAGGCCATCGATGGCATCGGCCCGGGCCGCGCGGCGCAATTGAGCGCCTTTTTTCGCGACCCGCAGATACAGGCGCTGGCTGAAACATTACGCATGGCCGGGATAGATGGGTTCTGAATCCAACCCGGTCATCAGATTGCGATTATGGAGCCCTACATGAAACGTCTAACCCCCTTTGCCCTGCTGACCGTTGCTGGCCTCATGGCCATGCCGCTGTTGGCGGACGAGCAAGCCCCCCTTACCGGCTGCGCCGCCAAGCGCCAGGCCATCAGCACGCAGATCGAACAGGCCAAGGCCCACGGCAACAGCGACCAACAGGCCGGCCTGGAAAAAGCCCTGAGCGAAGTCAGCACCAACTGCACCGACGCCGCCTTGAAGAAGGAACGGGAAAACAAGGTGCTCGACGCCAAGCATGAAGTCAGCCGCCGTCAGGCCGACCTCGACAAGGCGATGAAAAAGGGCGACTCCGAGAAGATCAACAAACGTAAGGACAAGCTCGCCGAATCGCGCAAAGAGTTGCAGGACGCAGTGGAAGAACTCGACCAATAATCCGGTCAGTGGTCTCTGAACTGTTTATGGCAGGCGCTGCAGGCATCTTCGACTTTCTGCACCGCAGGCATCAGGTTAGCGGCCTTGTAGGGTTGCACCTGACTGGCGCTCACCAATTCACCGGTGGCCGCCTCCAGGTTGCGCGCCAGTTGCTGGAACTGCGCCTGTTTTTGCCAAACGTCATCCTTGGCGCTGGTGTGATCGTCCTCGCGCACGCTCGGGAAATGCTGCCACGGTTGATGGGACAACGTATCGAGCCGGGTCGCACCTTCGGCGAATTGCGCGCCGTCGAACGGGATGCGCCCGCGCAACATGCCGCCCAGGTCTTCGCTGGTCTTGAGCATCTGCTTGAAGATCGCCTTGCGCTGGCCCAGGGGCGAATTCGGATCGACGCCGCCGCACGCGGACAATGCGAGGCAGGCCAGCAATACAACGGTCATTTTTTTAAAAGTCATGGTGGCTCAGGGTCACGGGAAACGGCGGCCAGTATCCTCGCCCCGCTCGCAAAGACCAATAGCCCTATTATTAATAAGGGTTGCCCAACCGCGCTTCAGCACGGGCAATCGCTTCAGGAAGTATTTGTATGCATGTCACCTTGAAACCCTGGGGCCGCCGCCTGGCGTGGGCTCTACCAATGATCGCGCTGCTGGCCGGTTGCGATGCGGGCAAAGAAACCGCCAAAAATGAAACTTCCAAGCCCCACGCCGTCGCAACCTATGTAAGCGCACCCTGGGAGGCCTTGCCGGCGGTGTCCGACAGCGACCTGCTGGCCGGTTTCGAATCCTGGCGCAGTGCCTGCCAACGTCTCAAGGCGGACCCGGTGTGGGGTGCAACCTGCGCGGCGGCGGCCACGGTGCCGGGCGATGCGGTGGCGGTGCGTGGTTTTCTCAAGGAGCGCCTCGACGTGTTTGGCCTGCGTTCGGCCGACAATACCCCCAACGGCTTGATCACCGGTTACTACGAACCGGTCTACCCCGGCAGCCTGACCAAGACCGCCACCGCCCACGTACCGGTGTACGGCGTGCCGGATGACTTGATTATCGTCAACCTGGAAAGCATCTACCCGGAACTCAAGGGCAAGCGCCTGCGCGGTCGCCTTGAAGGCCGCGTGCTCAAGCCCTATGACGACGCCGGCGCCATCAACGGCCAAGGCTCCAGCGCCAAGCCGATTGCCTGGCTGACAGACCCGATGGACCTACAGTTTCTGCAGATCCAGGGCTCGGGTCGCATCCAGCTCAAGGACGGGCGCCAACTGCGTGTCGGCTATGGCGACCAGAACGGCTACCCCTACCGCCCTATCGGCCGCTGGCTGGTAGAGCAAGGCGAATTGAAGAAAGAAGAGGTGACCATGGGCGCCATCAGCGCCTGGGCCAAGGCGCACCCCGAACGGATCCCGCAACTGCTGGCAAGCAACCCCAGCTATGTATTTTTCAGCGCCCGTCCCGACAGCAACGAAGGCCCACGCGGTTCGCTGAACGTGCCGTTGACCGCCGGCTACAGCGTGGCGGTGGACCGCAAGGTGATTCCTCTGGGCAGCTTGTTGTGGCTGTCGACCACCAAACCGGACGGCACGCCGCTGGCACGCCCGGTCGCGGCGCAGGATACCGGCGGTGCAATCACCGGCGAAGTGCGCGCGGATTTGTTCTGGGGTACCGGTGATGCAGCGGGTGAACTGGCCGGGAGCATGAAACAACAGGGACAGATCTGGATGTTGTGGCCTAAAGGCATTGCATTGCCGCAAGTGCCGGATGCACCTGCGGAGACCTGACCGACACCGAAAATCACAAGGTGAAGCAGGGCTTAGATCGAGACAAAGAAGAAACTCGCAATCAACGCCATGCCCACCGCCCACACCAGCGAACGCAATATCGCCCAGTCAGCCAGGTAGCAAATGATGTACAGCAGGCGGCTGGTGATAAACAGCACGGCCAGCACATTGATGGTCACCAGTTCGGCGTTGCCGGCCAGGTGCGCGATAATCACCGCCGCAGCGAACGCCGGGGTTACTTCAAAGCTGTTGAGTTGCGCACTGTGGGCGCGTTTGGCGATCCCTTCGAGGCTGTCCAGAAACGCCCGCGGGTCATGGTTATCACGCGCGCCGAATGTGCCGTCACTGAACTTGGCCACACCGGTACACAGATAAGGCAGAAAAATAGCGATCAACACACACCAGAAAGCAGCCGTCATCACAGAGTCCTTTTGTCGTTTTATGCAGCGACTGGGGTTCTAGCGTTACCCCCGTCACACCTACACGCTATGAACCACCGCGCAGCGAAAGGTTCTATTGTGGGCCACCCACGCGGCAGCGGCCTACCTCCCCTCACTGTTTTTTGTTGTTCTGCGGCGGATGTCTCGGATCCGCAGCCTTGCGGCCCGGCAAGCTGCCTTCACTGCGAATCTGCGCATGGCTGATCAGCGCAAAGATAAAGCTGCCACCGATAATGTTGCCCGCCAGGGTGGGGCCGGCGAACACCAGCCAGAAATCCTTCCACGGCAGCTCGCCGGCGAACACCAGGTATGACACCTCCGCGGAACCCACCACGATATGGGTGAAATCTCCCAGCGCCATAAGGTAGGTGATGAGGATGATGATCCACATCTTGGCGCTTTCCATCGACGGGATCATCCACACCATGGTGGCGATCATCCAACCGGAGACGATGCCCTTGGCGAACATCTGGCCAGGGTGGTTCTCCATGATCTTGCGCCCGATCTCCAGGAAGGCATGATCAGTCCGAGTGTCGAAGATCGGCAGGTGCAGCATCACGTAGGCCACCACCAGAGTGCCGCACAGGTTACCCACCAACACCACCGACCACAGGCGCAGCAGGCGCCCGGCGTTCGCCAGTGTGGGTTTGCTCATCACCGGCAGCACGGCGGTCAGGGTGTTTTCGGTGAACAGTTGCTGACGCGCCAGGATCACCGCCAAAAAGCCCGCGCAATAACCAAAGCTGGCGATGACCTTGAAGCCCTCACCGTCCGGCAGGCGCGAGTTGAGCAAGCCCATGGCCATCAACGACAGGCCCATGGTCAACCCGGCCGCCAGCGCCGACCACCACAACGCCGCGACGTTGCGCTCCAGCTCCTGGTCGCCCTGGGTGCGGATGATTTCATGCAGTACAGCCGCGCGGGGCGGCTGGTTTTCGTCTACGTCCTGCTGCTCTTGCTGCGACAGGTTGGGGGTCTTGCCGTCTTCGCGGGTGGCCATGATGTACCAGAGTCCAAGGGGTGCCTGTAGCTACGACACGCCGGCGCGATGGCTGTTCAGTGGCCAGGCAACTAAAGCGGCTTGCGCCAGGCCTTGGCCATTTCCACGGTGGTGGCGCTGAAGGGTTCTGACCAGGGTTTGTTACGCGCGCCATACTGCTCAACGATGCTGTCGAGCACACGGTTGAACTCTACGGGAGTGGTGGCTTTGGCCAAGTCCTGCGCGGCGCGCTGTAACAGGTCGACGTTGGCAGCCGGCTGCCCCGGACGGAACAACGAGGGGTAAATGACCTGTTGCGTAAAATTGTCGCCCTTTACGGCGATGTCCCGCCGTTGCATCTCAGCCACAGCACTGCCAAGCACCTTGGACATCGGCGCGCCTGTGCGCGATGCTTGCCTGGCCGCCACCTGCAGCAACTGTTGGAAATTGTGCTGGCCCGGGGCGTTGAGTCGCTGCCCCAGCCAATCGATGTGCTCCGGTTTGCTCGCCAGCGCATCAAGGTTGCGCACGGCAGACAGCAAACGAGGGGTGAATTCAAGCGCTTTGCCGGTGTGATTGCCTTCGCTGATTGCACTGTCCAAGGCGTGAAAGGCCTGTTGCGCGTCTTGTCGAAACATCAGCGTATTGGCGGCGGCCGGGTCTTTGCGCAATGATTCACGCGCATCGCCAAGCATGTCATCGTCCATCGCCAGCAGCGCGTCGTCCAACGAGGCAAACTCATGAGACTCGCGCAACGTGGCACGCTGCTCCAGCTGCGTCGCCACCGCTCCCCGAGCCTGCGCTTGCAGGTGCTGTTTCTGCTCCGGACTCATGGTGAAGTTGACGGTGCCGCCGAGCAAGCCCCGAAAATCACCCTTGTCGCTGTTCAGCGGCAGCACCACGGTCTGGTCGGCAAACGGCTGGAGCTGTTTTTCTTGATAAGCGCCGGCTGCCGTATGGGGGGTGCCTGTGAACTTGTCAGCAATACTGCTCAGAAAACCGCCACTTTTTTGCGCGGTCGCATCGCTTTCAAACTTGACGATAAGCGATTCATGCCGATGCAAGGGGCTCTCTGGAAACGCGCGCTCGATTACGCCTGGGGCGGGTGTGTTAAGAAGCAGCCCGCCATCCTGGAAAGCACTGGTCTGGGCGGATGCCTGAAAAGCATGGCCTTGCTCCATTGGGCTCTTGAACAGCCCCGGCAACGAGCCTGAAATGTGCGCGGCGCGAGCAATGTCCATGTCGGGGGTCAGGCCGGCGTTGAACACCACCAACTGCGGACGGCCATCGAACATGCCGGTTCCGGTGATGTTGAGTTGCTTGATTGCCGGTATATGTCGGCTCAAGACCTCCAGATCGCCAAACGTGGGCGCCCCGCCCGCGCTCAGGCGGTCGGCAATTTTCATCACTTCGGCGGGCCGCGTGGCCCTGGGCGTATCGGCGATATGCGTCAGGATCGACTGACGTGATTCGTTGCGAATCATCTCTTCAAGGGGCTGCGCCTCGGTTTGCAAGCGCGGCAACAGGGTCATCAACAGTTGGGAAATGTTCCCGACCGGACCAGGCAACCCTCCGGCAAGCTTGCCGACGCTGGAACTGGCGTCCTGCAGCCAGGCAGTCACCGAGTCCTTGCTGTTGAGCAAGCGCGGCAGGTCGATACTGTTCGACAGCGCTCCGAACGCATCGGCCCCCATGCCACTGGCAAGCAGGGCGGCGGAAATGGCGCCGGCGGACGAGCCGGAAATAGCCTTCACACCTTGCAATTTCTGGCTTTCTTCCAGCGCCGTTACGACGCCCGGAAAGGCAATACCCTTGGCTCCGCCACCACTGAGCACCAGGTGGTTGACCGCCGGTGGCGACACCACCACCTGCACCCGCCCGTTAGCCTCTCGTGAAAGGCTCAGCTTGCGCGGACCTACGCCGTCTACCAAGGGCGTGTAGGCACGCGGAAGGTCATGCGACGGTAGTTGAATCTGAATTTCTGAGTTATTGGATACTTTCATACGCAGGCTCTCTCTACGGGATGTAAACCTGAGTGATGAGAGAGTCTGGGAAAGATCCATCAATAAATGATTTGGTTACGTAAATCCTACGACACTGTGTTACTCAGGGATGCCGTCGTCCTTGAACTGGTCCTTTACGTACCTGATCTCGGTCCGCCCATGAGGTGCCGGCAGACCGTCTTCGCCGAGGTTGACGAAGACCATTTTTTCCACAGTGAGGATGCTCTTGCGGGTGATCTTGTTGCGCACCTCACAGGTCAGGGTGATGGAGGTACGACCGAACTCGGTGGCGGTGATGCCCAGTTCGATGATGTCGCCCTGGCGCGAGGCGCTGACGAAGTTGATTTCGGAGATGTACTTGGTTACCACGCGTTGGTTGCCCAATTGCACAATGGCGTAGATAGCCGCTTCTTCGTCGATCCAACGCAGCAGGCTACCGCCGAACAGGGTGCCGTTGGGGTTGAGGTCTTCAGGTTTTACCCATTTGCGGGTGTGAAAGTTCATGGTCACTCCAAAGCGTCTTGCCGAATGATGGGTGCCATCATGGCAGAGCCCGGGCCCAAGCTCTATGAGCCGTTGCCTATCAAGTCCATGAGCGTTCTTCATGCCGCCGACAGAAAGGCTTGGGAAGTCTGGCGCACACGGCTATAATCGCCACCGCTTCAAAACGGTCATCTTCAATTGATACCGTTCTCCCGCCACCTGTCCGAGGGGCGCTGCAGCAGGCTTGGCCTGTCAGGCTCGGATGGGGCGTTGTCCGGCCTGGTCATCGAGCTGGATACTAAACGCACAACGGCGCCCATTCGCACACTACGAATGGAGGCTCTTCATGAGCGCTGTCAACACGCCTGCAGATTTCACCGACTACAAAGTCGCCGACATGTCCCTCGCTGCCTGGGGCCGTCGCGAAACCTTTATCGCCGAATCCGAAATGCCGGCCCTGATGGGTCTGCGTCGCAAGTACGCCGCAGAGCTTCCGCTCAAGGGCGCGAAGATCCTCGGCTGCATCCACATGACCATCCAGACTGCCGTGCTGATCGAAACCCTGGTTGCCCTGGGTGCCGAAGTGCGTTGGTCGTCCTGCAACATCTTCTCGACTCAAGACCAGGCCGCCGCCGCAATCGCTGCTGCCGGTATCCCGGTCTTCGCCTGGAAAGGCGAGACCGAAGAAGAGTATGAGTGGTGCCTGGAGCAGACCATCCTCAAGGACGGCGCGCCTTGGGATGCCAATATGATCCTCGACGACGGCGGCGACCTGACCGAGCTGCTGCACAAGAAGTACCCGCAGATCCTCGACCGCGTCCACGGCGTGACCGAAGAGACCACCACTGGCGTACACCGTCTGCTGGACATGCTGGCCAAGGGCGAGCTGAAGATCCCGGCCATCAACGTCAACGACTCGGTGACCAAGAGCAAGAACGACAACAAGTACGGCTGCCGTCACAGCCTGAACGACGCTATCAAGCGCGGCACCGACCACCTGCTGTCGGGCAAGCAAGCCCTGGTGATCGGCTACGGTGACGTGGGCAAGGGTTCGTCCCAGTCCCTGCGTCAGGAAGGCATGATCGTTAAAGTTTCCGAAGTTGACCCGATCTGCGCCATGCAAGCCTGCATGGACGGTTTCGAAGTGGTTTCGCCGTTCATCGACGGTATCAACGACGGTACTGAAGCAAGCATCGACAAAGCCCTGCTGGGCAAGATCGACCTGATCGTGACCACCACCGGTAACGTGAATGTGTGCGACGCGAACATGCTCAAGGCCCTGAAAAAGCGCGCCGTGGTCTGCAACATCGGTCACTTCGACAACGAGATCGACACCGCTTTCATGCGCAAGAACTGGGCATGGGAAGAAGTGAAGCCACAGGTACACAAGGTTCACCGTACCGGCGCTGGCGATTTCGACCCGCAGAACGACGACTACCTGATCCTGCTGGCCGAAGGCCGCCTGGTTAACCTGGGTAACGCTACCGGCCACCCAAGCCGCATCATGGACGGCTCGTTCGCCAACCAGGTGCTGGCCCAGATCTTCCTGTACGGCCAGAAATACGCCGACCTGTCGCCGGCCCAGAAAGCCGAGCGCTTGACCGTGGAAGTACTGCCGAAGAAACTCGACGAAGAAGTGGCCCTGGAAATGGTCCGCGGCTTCGGCGGCGTGGTGACTCAACTGACCAAGACCCAGGCCGACTACATCGGCGTGACGGTTGAAGGTCCGTTCAAGCCGCACGCGTACCGCTACTGATATGCCTGCTGCCCGTTCCCCCTGTGGAGCGGGCTTTTAATGTGGGAGGGGCGGTGCGACGATTCGACTTGCCCCCGATAACGGTGAATCAGTCACCGGAAATGTTGACTGACACACCGCTTTCGCGAGCAAGCCCGCTCCCACATTGAGGTGTTCACACTCCGGCATTCTGAGTTCCCAAGGGTATTACCATGTCCCAAGACCGTCGCTACAGCTTCGAGTTCTTCCCGACCAAGACCGATGCTGGGCATGAAAAACTGATGGCCACTGCCAAAGTGCTGGCCAGTTACAACCCTGACTTCTTCTCCTGCACCTACGGTGCCGGCGGCTCGACCCGCGACCGCACGATCAACACCGTGTTGCAGCTGGAAAGCGAAGTCAAAGTTCCCGCCGCTCCGCACTTGTCGTGCGTGGGCGACAGCAAGGCCGACCTGCGCAGCCTGCTGACCCAATACAAGGCTGCCGGCATCAAGCGCATCGTTGCCCTGCGTGGCGACCTGCCGTCCGGCATGGGCATGGCCAGCGGTGAGCTGCGCCATGCCAATGACCTGGTGAGTTTCATCCGTGAAGAAAGCGGCGATCACTTCCATATCGAAGTGGCGGCTTACCCGGAGATGCACCCTCAGGCCCGCAACTTCGAAGACGATCTCAATAACTTCGTGCGCAAGGCCAATGCCGGTGCCGACAGTGCGATCACCCAGTACTTCTTCAACGCCGACAGCTACTTCTACTTCGTCGAGCGTGTACAGGCCCTGGGCGTGAATATCCCGATCGTGCCGGGCATCATGCCGATCACCAACTACAGCAAGCTGGCACGCTTCTCCGATGCGTGCGGCGCAGAAATCCCACGCTGGGTGCGCAAACAACTGGAAGCCTACGGCGACGACGTCAAGAGCATCCAGGCGTTCGGCGAACAGGTCATCACGGAAATGTGTGAACAATTGTTGCAAGGTGGTGCGCCCGGGCTGCATTTCTATACCCTGAACCAGGCCGAACCCAGCCTGGCAATCTGGAACAACCTTAAACTGCCACGCTAGGGCTGTTTAATCGCAATACCCGGCCCTCGTTATTACGGGGGCTTTTTTATTCATATTTCCAGGCAAGGAAACCAACCGTAGATGAATACAGCGTCCCCGACTCCTCGCCCGCAACTGGTGTATCTGGTTTTCGGCGCCGAGACTTACCATCAGGAAGCGGTATTCAGCATCGCCAGCGCCGTGTCACATCTAGGGGGCGCCCAACACATGCCGTTGGACATCCAGGTGTTCAGCGATAACCCGCAGCCCTACGAGGGCCTGCCGGTGCAGGTCCACGCACTGGACGAAACCACACGCAAACGCTGGAGCGAACCCCACGGTTACCATTTCCGCACCAAGCACGTGCTGTTGCGCCAAGTGCTGGAAACGGCCGAAACCGCGCTGCTGATCGACACGGACACCTTCTTCCACGAATCGCCCATGGTGCTGTTCGAACGTGTCGCACCCGGCACCGTGCTGTGCAACGCCTTCCAGGCAAAATACGGCGATAACCGCGAAAGCGTGCTGTATGAAGCCCTGGCCACCTACCTGGCCGACAAAGGCGTGGCCGACGACGACATGTGGCTGCTCAACTCCGGCGTCATGGGCCTGTCCCGCCAGGACGCGCACATTCTCGATCACTCGATCGAGTTGATGGACGAACTGTTCCCCATGGCCCACGGTGCCTACACCCTGGAAGAGTTCTGCCTGTCGGTGGCCGCGTACCGCACACTCAACGTGCGCCAATGCCCGGACCTGATCCACCACTACTGGAGCCGCAAGCAGCTGTTCCGTGCCAAGGTCAAAGCGTGGATCGCCAAGCACGCCGCCAACCCCCTTTGTGCCCAAGCGCTGGCCGACACCCGCAGGGTTTCCGCCCACCTGCCCCGCCCGCCGCGCCTGCAACGTACGCTGTACAAGCTGATCACCCTGGCGCTGCCAAAACGCAAGCAGCAGTTCATCCGCGAGATTCTCTACGGCTGCTACGAGCACGAAAATGAGTTCGATCAGGCCTGTGGCCCGGTCTGGTGGGAAAAGGCCCGGCAAAACCAGGAGGAGCGGCAGAAATGTCCGGTTGACGCGCACCAACTGGAACACTGGTTCGCCAATCCCGTGGTCCGCCTGATTCTCGGCGAGCGCCGTGCGGCCATTTATGAACATCTGATGACCTCAAAGGCTAAATAGCACCCCCCTCAAATGCATGGGCCAGAGCTTCTCTTTAGTGCACGAGCATCGTAACCTCAGGGCATGACGCTCATTGCAAAGCTGTTGACCGCCGCCCTTTTTGCTTGCCTGAGCCTGGCCGCTTACGGCGAGAAACTGCGCATTGTCACCGAGCCCTGGGCGCCCTACGTCTATGAAGAAGACGGCGTCATGCGCGGTCTGGACTACGAAACCACGGTGACCGTGTTCCAGCGACTGGGGGTCGAGGTGCAGTGGCAGTTCCTACCCTGGAAGCGCTGCCTGGCCATGCTTGAGCAGGGCAATGCCGATGGCGCGCTGGATATTTTCCACAGCCTTGACCGTGAGGCCTTGCTGCTGTACCCCAGCGAACCGCTGTCAGACGTCGAGTTCGCGTTGTTCTACGCCAATGAGCGCCCGCACCCGGCCAAGCATCTCGATGACCTGCGAGGCCTCACGGTAGGCACCTCGCCAGGCTACTTGTACGGCGACGATTTCAGCACGTCCACGTTGTTCAAACGCGAGCCGGCACCCAGCCATGAAGCCAACTTCGGCAAATTGATGCTGGGACGCATTGACCTGGTCATCACCGACCGCCGAGTGGGCCAGCATGTGATCAAGGCTCTGGGCCTGGAAGGCAGGATCAGCCAGGCACCGGTCATGGTCAGCCGCCAGCAGCAATTTCTCGCCGTGCGCCGTGGCGCCGGCATGGACCTGCTGGTGCAGCGCTTCGCCGCTGAACTCAAGCGTTTCAAACAGGAACCCGCCTATGCCGTCCTCAGTGCAAAATACGGTGGGATCCAGGCCATTACGGCCTCAGGACACACCGTTGAGCAGCAGGAAAGCAGCGCACCGTGATTGCTCTGTTATACTCCGGCCTTTCCGCCAGGCTTACGCCCGGCCGCTCGGGTCTTGAAAAAGGCACCCAACCCCGCTACAGCGCAGCTTTCAGCCCCGCGCGAGCCGGTGGAGTGCCCGCCAGACGCAGCAGGACCGGACGGGATTGCGCTCCCCTAAGCGCCATTCACGCCCGGCAAGATTATCCCTTTGGGCCAAGCCCTAACTAAAACAGGATTACTCATGTCCTTTGCTTCCCTCGGTCTCTCCGAGGCTTTAGTCCGCGCCATCGAGGCAGCGGGCTATACCGAGCCTACTCCGGTGCAACAGCGGGCCATTCCCGCCGTGTTGCAAGGTCGCGACTTGATGGTCGCGGCTCAGACAGGTACTGGTAAAACCGGCGGTTTCGCCCTTCCGATTCTGGAGCGGTTGTTCCCCAACGGTCACCCGGACAAATCCCAGCGTCACGGCCCGCGCCAACCACGCGTACTGGTCCTGACCCCAACCCGCGAACTCGCCGCCCAGGTGCATGACAGCTTCAAGCTGTACGCCCGCGACTTGAAGTTCGTCAGCGCCTGCATCTTCGGCGGCGTTGGCATGAACCCACAGGTTCAGGCCATGTCCCGTGGTGTCGACGTGCTGGTGGCATGCCCCGGTCGTTTGCTCGACCTGTGCGGCCAAGGCAGCGTCGATTTGTCCCACGTGGAAATCCTCGTGCTGGACGAAGCCGACCGCATGCTCGACATGGGCTTTGTCCATGACGTGAAAAAGGTCCTCGCCCGTCTGCCGGCCAAACGTCAGAACCTGCTGTTCTCGGCAACGTTCTCCCAGGACATCACCGCCCTGGCCGGCAAGCTGCTGCACAACCCGGAACGCATCGAAGTCACGCCGCCGAACACCACGGTCGAGCGCATCGAGCAACGCGTCTTCCGCCTGGCCGCGAGCCACAAGCGCTCGCTGCTGGCCCACCTGATCACCCATGGCGCGTGGGAACAGGTGCTGGTGTTCACCCGCACCAAGCACGGCGCCAACCGCCTGGCCGAGTATCTGGACAAGCACGGCCTCACCGCTGTCGCCATCCACGGCAACAAGAGCCAGAACGCGCGCACCAAAGCCCTGGCCGACTTCAAGGCCGGCTCCGTGCGTATCCTGGTGGCCACCGATATCGCCGCACGCGGCCTGGATATCGATCAGTTGCCACACGTGGTCAACTTCGAGCTGCCAAACGTCGACGAAGATTATGTGCACCGTATCGGCCGTACCGGCCGGGCCGGTCGTTCGGGCGAGGCCATTTCCCTGGTCGCACCGGACGAAGAAAAACTGCTTAAAAGCATCGAGCGCATGACCAAGCAGAAAATCGCCGACGGCGACCTGATGGGCTTCGATTCCAGCGCCGTGGAGGCCGAAAAGCCTGAAGCGCGCGAGCGTCCGGACGTGCGTAATCCACGCAACCCACGCGGTCCGAAGGGTGATGGCCCGAACGGCGGCGGTGGTGGCGGTGGTCGTCGCGACAAGGGCAAGGACAAGGGCGGCAAGGAAAAAGCGCCGACCAACGGCCGTGGCGAACGCCCGGCCCGTGAACAAAAGCCCCGCGAAGGCACCCCGGCCCGCGAACAGCGTCAGCCGAGCCAGCCACCACGCGCCGCCGCGGACCGCGCTCCGGACGAGTTCCTCGACGACGACGTGGATAACTTCGGTAACCGCGTCGACTACGTGCCCCAGGCCAAACCGGCCCAGGGCCGTGGCCGTCGTCCAGGTGCACCGGCACAAGGCGCTGGCGCGGCAGCTCCACGCAGCGGCCAGCCTCAGGGCGCTCGTCAGAACGGCCCACGCAACAGCAGCGGCGGCACCACCGGTACGCCACCTGCCAAACGCAGCGGCCCGCGTAACGGCGCACCGCGTGACGGCCAGGCCCGTCGCGAAGACTCGCGCAGCAACAACCGCCGCCCGGCCCGTGACGACCAGCCTCGTCTGTCCGAGCCAGCGGTGCAGAACCCGCGCGGTGGCCCCGCGCCGAAGATCATCCACAAGGAGTCGAAAGCTGATCGCTTCCCGACACCCGAGCAGCTGGATCAATTGCCCGGCCGTCCTCGTGGTGAGAAACCAGCGCTGCTGACTCGCAACCGCTGAGTTTCAAAGCGCCATAAAAAATGCCCCGCATCGAAAGATGCGGGGCATTTTTATTTGGGCAGAAATTACTTCTGCTTAACACCTTCCAGCGAGATGTCCAGGTCGACAGTCTGGGAAGTCGGGCCTGGGCCTTTGATGCCGAAGTCGTTCAGGTTAAGCGTGGTCGTGGCGTTGAAGCCGGCACGTTCGCCGCCCCATGGGTCCTTGCCTTCACCGTTGAAGGTGGCCTTGAAGACCACTGGCTTGGTCACGCCATGGAAGGTCAGGTCGCCGGTCACGTCAGCAGTTTTTTCGCCCGTCGACTTAACCGCGGTAGACACGAACTTGGCGTCAGCGAACTTGCCAACATCCAGGAAGTCCTTGCTGGCGATGTGCTTGTCACGTTCTGCGTGGTTGGACCACAGGCTGGCGGTTTTCACGTCGACTGCGATTTTGCTGGCTTCAGGCTTGGCCGAATCCCAGCTGAAGGTGCCGTCCCAGTCCTTGAAGGTACCGTGGATGTAGCTGTAGCCCAGGTGGCTGATTTTCCAGTCGATGAAGGCGTGCTGGCCTTCCTTGTCGATCTTGTAGTCAGCGGCCATTACCTGACCTGCCGACAGCAGAGCGGTACCGATTGCCAGAGCAGCAAGTGTCTTTTTCAACATGCTTTCTATTCCTTGTGAGTCGAGGTTGAACATCAGGCTTTGCGCCCCAGCATTCGCGTGAGGGTCGCATCACGATCGATAAAGTGGTGTTTCAACGCAGCCACGCCGTGCAAGCCGGCGAAAACCACCAACACCCAGGCGAGGTACAGGTGCACCACACCCGCGGTGTCTGCCTGGTCCGGTAGACCGGCAACCACGGCAGGGATTTCAAACAGGCCAAACACCGGAATACCGACACCGTCGGCGGTGGAAATCAGGTAACCGGCAATCATCACGGCAAACAGGCCGATATACAGGAACGCGTGTCCAAAGGCGGCGCCAATACGGGTCATGCGGCTATAGCTGGTCAGCGGTGGTGGCGGCGGGCTGACCAGGCGCCAGACGATCCGCACCAGCATGATCGCAAACAGCGTGATACCAATGCTCTTGTGCAGATCCGGCGCGTCTTTGCGCCAGGCGCTGTAATAGTCGAGACCGACCATCCACAGGCCCAGGGCGAACAGACCGAACACCACCAGGGCCACGCCCCAGTGCAAAACCATACTGACCCAGCCATAGCGGGCCGGCGAATTGCGTAACTGCATGTACTTAATCCCGTAAAAGCTGCGCCCAAGACTAGCGATTTACCTATCGAATTAAAGCGAAAAATTTCGCTTTGAAATATCGAGAAATACGATCTTGAGGGTATGAAGCGTAAATTAACCAAGGATTAAGCACTATCCGGAAGAAACGTGACAGACCGTCCTGTGTTTACCGCCAATTCACGCGTAATGGGTTGTGACACAGGCGCCCATTGCATAGGCTTGCGCGATTGTTTCACCTGCACCACTCGCAGGACCGCTTCGAGGAGATCACCGATGGGCTTGAACAACCAGTGGATGCAACGCGACCTGGCGGTGCTGTGGCATCCCTGTACCCAGATGAAAGACCACCAGCAACTGCCGCTGATCCCGATCAAACGCGGCGAAGGCGTGTGGCTGGAAGACTTCGAAGGCAAGCGCTACCTCGATGCCGTCAGCTCCTGGTGGGTCAACGTATTCGGCCACGCCAACCCGCGTATCAACCAGCGCATCAAGGACCAGGTCGACCAACTGGAACACGTGATCCTGGCCGGGTTCAGCCATCAGCCGGTGATCGAACTGTCCGAGCGCCTGGTGGCGATGACGCCCGAGGGGCTGACCCGCTGCTTCTACGCCGACAACGGGTCATCGTGCATCGAAGTTGCGCTGAAGATGAGCTTCCACTACTGGCTCAACCGCGGCCTGCCGAACAAAAAGCGCTTCGTCACCCTCACCAACAGCTACCACGGCGAAACCATCGCGGCGATGTCGGTGGGCGATGTACCGTTGTTTACCGAGACTTACAAAGCACTGCTGCTCGACACCCTCAAAGTGCCGAGCCCCGATTGCTACCTGCGCCCCGAAGGCGTGAGCTGGGAGGAACACTCACGCACCCTGTTCCTGGCGATGGAACAAACCCTGGCGCAACACCATGACAGCGTCGCCGCGGTGATCGTCGAACCACTGATCCAGGGCGCCGGCGGCATGCGCATGTATCACCCTGTGTACCTCAAGCTGCTGCGCGAAGCCTGCGACCGCTATGGTGTGCACCTGATCCATGACGAAATCGCCGTAGGCTTCGGCCGCACCGGCAGCATGTTCGCCTGTGAACAGGCCGGCATCCGCCCGGACTTCCTGTGCCTGTCCAAGGCCCTGACGGGCGGTTACCTGCCACTGGCGGCGGTGGTCACCACCGATGATGTCTACGACGCGTTCTACGACGACTACCCGACCTTGCGCGCTTTCCTGCACTCCCACAGCTACACCGGCAATCCGCTGGCGTGCGCAGCGGCCCTGGCGACCCTGGATATTTTCGAAGAAGACAACGTCATCGAAAACAACAAGGCACTGGCCCAGCGCATGGCCACGGCCACCGCCCACCTGGTCGATCACCCGCATGTGTCGGAAGTACGCCAGACCGGTATGGTTTTAGCCATTGAAATGGTCCAGGACAAAGCCACCAAGACCGCCTACCCGTGGCAGGAACGCCGTGGCCTGAAAGTGTTCGAGCATGCCCTTGAACGCGGTGCGCTGTTGCGGCCGTTGGGCAGCGTGGTGTATTTCCTGCCGCCCTATGTGATAACGCCGGAGCAGATCGACTTCCTCGCCGAAGTCGCGAGTGAAGGCATCGATATCGCGACCAACAGCAAGGTCAGCGTTGCCGTGCCAAAAGACTTCCACCCCGGCTTCCGCGATCCGGGCTAAACACCCCACCCTTTTAGGAGCCGGCTTCTGTGGCGAGGGAGCTTGCTCCCGCTGGGGTGCGAAGCGCCCCCAAAAGCTGGCGACTGCTACGCAGTCGAACGGGAGCAAGCTCCCTCGCCACAGTAATCTCGCGTCTACACAAAACTTTCCAGAGAACAGAAATGAGACTGTCCCGCTTTTTCACCGACACTCCGCTGAGCCTCGGCGATCACGAATTGCCCGAAGCCCAGGCGCATTACATCAGCCGCGTGCTGCGCATGGGCGAAGGTGACGCCGTGCAATTATTCGACGGTTCCGGCCAGGAGTTCCTGGGCACTCTGCTGGAGGTCGGTAAAAAACGCGTCACCGTGCAACTTACGCAGCACTTCGCCGGCCAGGCCGAATCGCCGCTGCACATCCACCTCGGCCAGGGCCTGTCCCGGGGTGAGCGCATGGATTGGGCGATCCAGAAAGCCACGGAGTTGGGCGTCAATGCGATCACGCCGATTTTCAGCGAGCGCTGCGAAGTGCGCCTCAAGGATGAACGCGCCGACAAACGCCTGCTGCACTGGCGCCAGGTGGCGATCAGCGCGTGCGAGCAATGCGGGCGTTCGACGGTGCCGGTGATTCACCCACCGCTGTTGCTGGCCGACTGGCTGAAGCAGACCGAGGCCGACCTCAAGCTGGTGCTGCACCCGGTGGCTGAGCCGATGGTCAGTCATGCCAAGCCGTCCAGCCTGGCCTTCCTGATCGGGCCTGAAGGTGGGTTGACCGACAACGAAGTCGAAACCGCCCAAGGCGCCGGCTACCACGCCGCTCGCCTCGGCCCGCGCGTGTTGCGCACCGAGACCGCGCCAGTAGTTGCGCTGGCAGTCGCCCAACAACTGTGGGGCGACTTCTAACCCACTTTGCAACCCCGCATTGATCGGGTTACCACTTCTTACTCCACCGGATCACTGACCGGCTTGGCAATAATTGCCTTCAACTCGCTGGTCATCGGGAACTCCAGGTTCAACCCCTTCGGCGGAATCGGCTGTTCAAACCAGCGCTGGTAAATCCCGTTGATCTCACCGCTGCGGTACAGGTCAGCGAGGGCCTCGTTGACCACCGCGAGAAACTGCGGGTCGTCCTTGCGCACCATGCAGCTGTAGATCTCGCGCGACTGCTCCTCGCCCACCACCACCCAGTGGTGCGGGTCCTTGGCCTTGGCGCGCTCGCCGTAGAGCAACGCATCGTCCATATAGAACGCTACCGCGCGGCCTGTCTCCAGCATCTTGAACGCTTCACCATGGTCCTTGGCGCTGATCACAAACATATTGGCCTTGTGCTCGGCGTTGTAGCTCTTGAGGAAACGTTCGTTGGTGGTCCCGGCGGTGGTCACCACGTTCTTGCCCTCAAGGTCGGCAAAGCCTTTGATGCCGCTGTCCCTGGCCGTGAGCAATTGGCCCTTCACGTAGATAAAACCGTAGGAAAACGCCACCTGCTTCTGCCGCTCGGCGGTCACGCCGGTAGAGCCGCATTCCAGGTCGACGGTGCCGTTCTGCACCAGCGGGATACGGGTCTGGGAGGTCACCAGGTTGTATTGCACATTGAGATTCGCCACCCCGGTTTTCTGCTGGATGCGTTCAACGATCCTGCTCGCCAGGTCCACCGAATACCCCATGGGTTTGCCGCTGCTATCGCCCACATAGGAAAACGGCACCGATGCATCGCGATAGCCCAGGGTGATGGACTTGGCATTGGCGATCTTGCTCAACGTACCGTCCAGAGCCGCTTCATTCGCATGTACCTGCGCGCCCAGCAAAAGTCCCAGGGTGCAGCCAGTCAACAGGATCTTTTTCATTGTTATTCTCCGTGGCTCTGTGAAGTTATTTACGTACGGCAATCACGCTGATTTCCACCAGCACGCTGGGCCGCGCCAGCTCGGCTTGCAGGGTGGTGCGTGTGGGCGCCATCCCCGGTGTCAGCCATGCGGACCACTCTTCGTTCATCGGCGCGAAACCGCTGCCGATGTCCTTCAGGTAAAGGGTCGCATTGAGCAGGTGATCCTTGTCGCTGCCCGCCTCGGCCAGCAGTGCATCGATCTTGGCCAGCACTTCGCGGGTCTGGGTCGCCACGTCCTGGCCTTCGCCCGGCACCTGGCCCGACAGGAACACCAGGTCCTTGAAGGTGACGGCACCACTGAGACGTTCATTGCTGCTGATTCGGGTAATGCTCATGGGTGCATCCTCAAGCCGCGCAGGGCGTCAGGCCCTGCATATCAATGGAAGGATTGCGCTGGCCGATCAGTTCGGCGAGCAACTGGCCGCTGCCGCAGGCCAGGGTAAAACCCAAGGCGCCGTGGCCGAGGTTCAGCCACAGGTTGCGATATTGGCTGGCGCCGATCAGCGGCACACCGGTCGGGGTGGCCGGGCGCATACCGGCCCATTCCAGCGCATGGTCATAGTCACCAGCCGTAGGAAACGTCTCTAGAGCCTGACGTTTGATCAGCGCCAGGCGCTTGGGCTCAAGGCCGGCGTCGAAGCCGACGATATCCACCATGGCCGCGATCCGCAGCTGTTCACCGATGCGCGCGTAAACGATTTTGCGGTCGTAGTCGGTGATGCTCACGCTCGGCGCCTGGTGCTGCGCGCCGATCGGCACGCTCAGGCTGTAGCCCTTGAGTGGGTACAGCGGCAACGCCAGTCCCGGCAAGCGCAGTTCGGCGCTGCGATGTCCTGCCGCCAATACCAGGTGCTCGACCGGCATCACCTCGTCGCCCAGCTCGTCGCCCAGCTCGATGGCCTGCACCGCCCCCTCTGCATGGCGAATGCCGGTGACCTTGCGCTCCAGCACAAAGCGACAGCGCCCGGATGCCTCCAGCCGCGCCGCCAAACGCTGGCAGAAGGCATGGCAATCGGCGACTTCCTCGTTTGGCGTGTAAATCCCGCCGACAAACCCACCGCCCGCCAACGCCGGCTCCAGGCGTGCGCAATCGGCGGCCGACAGCACTTGCTGCTGCAGGATATCGGTGACTTTGCTGCGCGCATGTTCAAAGCTGCCGGCGTTGCGAAAGGTCACCAGCTTGCCGTTGCGTCGCCAGTCGAAGCCGTCCAGGCAGTCGTCCTCGCGCCATTGCTGCAAAGTGCTTTGGCTCAGGGACGCCAGGCGCAGCAAGTGGGCCGCATTGCGCTGGTTCACTGAACCGCGGCAGGCGGCAATGAAGGCCGCCATCCAACGCCATTGCTGCGGGTCGAGCCGTGGACGCAGCTTCAAGGGCGAATCACCGCGCAGCAGCCAGCCAAGCGCTTGCAGCGGCACGCCGGCATCCGCCAACGGCGCGACATAGCGGTAGGACAGTTGCCCGCCATTGGCGAAGCTGGTTTCGCTGCCCAACGTGTCGCGTGCGTCGATCACCGTCACTTCATGGCCGGCCCGCACCAACGCATACGCACTGGCCAAGCCGATAACCCCACCACCGATGATACAAACCTGCCTGGCCATCCCAGCCTCCAGCCGTTGATTGAAGAGAGGCCAAGCGTAGGCCCAGGTGACAGGACGCCGACAATCAATAAAGATGGGCCACCTATAAACAAAGGTTATGGACTCGCCATGCGCTTGCGTCATATCGAAATCTTCCAGGCCATCCGCCAGACCGGCTCCGTCAGCGCGGCCGCGCAGTTGCTGCACGTGTCGCAACCGGCGGTGACCAAGGTGCTGCAGCACGCCGAGTTGCAGCTGGGCTTCCCGTTGTTTTTGCGCGTGCGTGGCAAATTGCAGCCCACCCCGGAAGCACTGGCACTGGAAAGCGAAGTGGAAAAAGTCACCGCGAGCCTGCAAGGCGTGCGGCGCCTGGCCAAGAGCTTGCGCCGCGCACCGGGGCAAAGTGTGCGCATTGGGGCGACTCCGGCGTTGGCTCTGTCGCTGCTGCCGCCAGCGATTCTGGAATGGAAACGCGATTACCCGGACATGGCCTGCGAGCTGTCCAGCGACCACAGCCGCGAGCTGGTGCAAAAACTGTTGATGCGCGAAATCGACCTGGCGCTGACGCTCAACTTCTCCGGACATCCGGGGCTCACCACCCAAACACTGGCCAACGGCGTACTCGTGGCGTTGGCTTCGAAAGGCTATTGGCCGGACGCCGAACTGCATCAGCCCTTGCCATTGGCCGACCTGGCCGGGGCACCGCTGATTGGCCTGTCCAGCGCCGATCCGCTGGCGGCAAAACTCGACAGCTACCTGGAGAGCGTCGATCCGCCGCCGCGCGTGACGATCTCCGTGCAAACCTACTCACTGGCCCGTGCGATGGTGGAGTCCGGTGCGGGCTTGACGGTGATCGATCCGTTCACCGCGTCGGGTGCCTCGATGGCCACCACCTGCATCCGCCTGCTCACCCCGCCGTTGCCGATTACGCTGTATGCCCTGACCCGCGCCAACGAGCCGCCGCCGCATATGCTGGCCAAGTTGCTGGAAATCTTCGGCAAGCGAGCGTGTGAGTTATTGGAGCGCCTCTAAGGACACCGCCCCTCCCACACTCAAAGCACGTAATGCATGATCGCCACAAAATGCAGCAGGCTGCCGCCGATCACGAACAAATGCCAGATCCCATGGGAATGCCGCAGGCGATCCTCCAGGGCAAAAAAAATGATGCCGACGGTGTACAACACCCCCCCCGCCGCCAGCCACGTGAACCCTGCCATACCCAGCCCGGCGATCAGCGGCTTGACCGCCACCAGCACGATCCAGCCCATCACCGCGTAGATCACGATGGACAGAATCCGCGCCTCGGAGCGCGGCTTGATCTCCTGCAGGATACCGATCACCGCCAGCCCCCACACGATGCCGAACAGCGTCCAGCCCCACGGACCGCGCAGCGTCACCAGGCAAAACGGCGTGTAGCTGCCGGCGATCAACAGGTAGATCGAAAAGTGATCGACCTTCTGCATGATCTCTTTTCGCCGCCCGCGCACGCTGTGGTACACGGTCGACGCGCTGTACAGCACCATCAACGTAAAACCATAGATCGCCACGCTGACGATCTTCCAGGGGCTGCCATCCAGGCTCGCCACCACCAGCATCCACACGGCGCCGATACACGCCGCGACTGCACCGAGCAAATGGCTCCAGGCGTTGAAGCGTTCCCCGTGATACATGTGTCACTGACCTCCTGTAACCGTTGACGGCTGGCGGCAAGCCTCCAGCCTTGCGCATCAGAGTGCAAGCGCCGTGTGACGTTCCGGCGACGCCGCACGGTTTTACGGGCACAATCGAAGGCATTCGAACAAGAGCCCACGGCCATGCTGATCGACGAAGAATTCACCCTCAAAAAGCTCGAAATCTTCCTGGCGTTCATGCGCACCGGCAACCTGGCCCGCGCCGCCGCCGAGCTGCAGACCAGCAATGTCAGCGTGCATCGCGCCATTCATTCGCTGGAAAATGCCCTGCGCTGCCCGCTGTTCAAGCATGAAGGGCGCAACCTCACCCCGCTGGAAAGCGCCTACGTACTTGAAGAACGCGCACAGAAACTGGTGGCCGATGTGGTCGACAGCGTGCGCCTCACCCGCGAAGCCGCCGGCTTCTCCGCCGAGCGCTTCAAGCTCGGCTCGCTGTATTCGCTGACGGTCAAGACCGTGCCGCAACTGATCATGGGCCTGAAGATCCGCCGCAGCGAACTCAACATCGACCTGATCCTGGGCTCCAACTTCGACCTGCTCTACAAGCTCAAGAACATGGAAGTCGACGCGATCCTGATCTCCCTCGACGAACACGCCAACGACCCCGATTGCGAGCAGATCGCGCTGTTCTCCGATGACATCTTCCTCGCCACCCCGGCCGACTCACCCTTTGACCGCACTCGGGAAATCGATCTGGCGGACGTACGCGACGCCACCTTCATCACCCTCACCCAAGGCTTTGCCACCCACCAGGACGGCAACCGGGTGTTCAAGCAGGCGGGGTTCGAGCCGAAGGTGGCGATGCAGGTCAACGACATCTTCACGCTGTTGAGCATGGTCAGTTCGGGAGTGGGTTATGCGCTGCTGCCGGGGCGGATTGCGGCGGTGTATGAGAACCGCGTGAAGCTGATACCGCTGCAAGCCAGGTATCGCTTGCAGCAGCATATTGGCGTGGTGTTCTTGAAGGCCAAGGAGCGTGACCCTAACCTGCTGGCGTTGTTGGCGGAGTGTCGGATGTACGCCAATCGGCAGGTGCCAGCCTGACACTCCGCAAACCCAGAGGTCAGCCCACCAACCCGCGCACAATGAAGTACAGTAACGAAGGCCCCAGCAAACACCCAAGCCCGGTATGAAACGTCGCGGTCAACGCACCATACGGCACCAGGCGCCGATCCGTCGCCGCCAGGCCCGCGGTCACTCCACTCACCGTGCCGGCCAACCCGCCGAACACCATCGCCGAACGCGGGTTATCCAGCCCCATCCAGCGCGCGGCCACAGGTGTGCCGACCATCACCAGAATCGCCTTGATCAAGCCGGTGGCAATCGACAGCGCCATTACATCCGAGGTCGCGCCAATCGCCGCGCCGGTGACCGGGCCGACGATATAGGTCACGGCGCCGGCACCGATGGTGGTCATGCTGATCGCATCGCGATAACCAAAGGCCCAGGCCATGCTCGCGCCGACGATAAACGGCAGAATCGTGCCCAGCAGCAAGGCGATCACACCGATCATCCCGGCTTTGCGCGCTTCGGTAGCTTGCACTTCGAACGCGGTGGCAACGATGGCGAAGTCGCGCAGCATCGCGCCGCCCATCAGGCCGATGCCGGAGAACAGCGCCAGGTCGGCCAAGCCTTTTTGCCCACCGGTAATCGTGCCGCCGACCCAGGCCAGGACCAGCCCAATCACGATGGCAATCGCCGAGCCGTGAATGCGTCCGAAGGTCAGGCGCTTGGACAACACCACGGACACCCACATCACCACACCCACGAAAGCAAAGGCGGTGATCAGGCCATTATGTTCCAAGCCTTTTTCGATAAGATCCCACATATCAGCGGCCTCCCACGACAGGTGTGGGTGTGATCAGCGGCTCTTCATCGGGCAACGGTTCGCCTTTATGCGTACGGCTGATCAAGGCAATGGTGCAACCACACACCACCACCGAACCGATGGCCGCGAGCACCGCGACCGGGCCACCGTGCAGGGCGGTGACCACGTTTTGTTGTGCCGCCATCGCCACCACCACCGGGATATACATGGCGCCCCAGAAGCCGACGCCCATTTCGCAATCCTTGGTCATGCCGCCGCGCTTTTGCATCCAAAGGCGGGCGCAGATCAGCAGGATCATCGCGATGCCCACCCCGCCCACGTTGGATTTTACGCCCAGCAATACGCCGAGCATGTCGCCCATGATCACACCCGCGAGCGTGCAGATCGCCAGCAGTGCCACACCGTAAATAATCATTGTTGTTGTCCTCAAAGTGCTCGATCGACATTGTTGTTTTTGTACTTCGAAAGCCTTGGGTAGTGCTTTATCGGTGGCGGCGTTCCTCCTCTTGCAGCAGGGCCTGCAAGGTGTCCAGGCGCGCGCCTTCGCAGGCGATCACCGTGCCTTGTTCAAAGACACGCCGTGACAAACCGGTGAGCACGGCGCCCGGGGGCAGTTCGATTTGCAGGCGCACCCCGCGCTCGTAGGCGCTCTGCACGGTGCCGCGCCAATCGACGACGCGGCACATGTTGAAGGTCAGGTCGTCGCGCAGTTGCTCGGGGTTTTGGATCGGCCGCGCACGGGTGCTGCTCAGGTAGGTGATGCGCGGCGCCGTGAGCGGAACGAAGGCTTGCGCCAAGGTCCGCGCCGGTTGCTCCAGCAGCGCGCAATGGGACGGCACGCTCACGGCCAGACGCCTGGCAACGCCATTGCCTTGGATACGTCGGGCGACAAGCGTCATGGCGGCTTCGCTGCCGGCGATCACGGTCTGGTTGTCGGCATTGATATTGGCCAGGTACACCGGGGTGTCGGGGCTGTGGATATCGGCCAGCAAGGCTTCGACGGTGGATAACTGCGGGCCGATGATCGCCGTCATGCCGTAGCCCTGTGGATAAGCCTGTTGCATCAGTTCACCGCGCAGGCTGACCAGCCGGACCGCGTCGGCAAAATCCAAAGCGCCCGCGATCACCGCTGCCGGGTAGGCGCCGATGGACAAGCCCGCCACGTAGTCCGGCGTGTATTGCAGCAGGCGCGCATGGGCCACGCCAGCGATCAACAGGCACAGTTGAACGGCGCGTGTCGACTCAAGCGCCTTCGCGCCATCGAGTGCGCGAACGTCCTCGCCCAAGGCCTGGCTGGCTTCATCCAACACCTGGGCCGGCAATGACTGGAGCATGCCCGGCCGTTGCGCGCCCTGCCCTGGGAACACCAGCAGGCTGCTCATGCCACGGCCTGCCAGGGATCCAGGACAAGATGCGCAGCGCCGGCGGTCTTGAGCAGCACCCGCCGTGAGGGGCCGGCCCATTCGCGCAAGGCCACCGCGCCAAACGGGGTTTGCAGTTGCAGGTCGACGGCGCATACCGCCTTGTCCAGCGTCGCCAGCAGCTCCCGTGCGCTGTCGCGCGCCAGCGGCTCGGGCGTGCGCAGAATCAAATCCAGGTCGCTCAGGGCATGCAGTGCTTCGATGCCGGTGGCCAACTCGAAGCCGGCACTGCCACTGACGCCCCAGTTGGCCTGCGCCAGCATCGGCCGCAGTTGCTGCAGTGCCTGCAACGCGGGTAAATCCCGGGGAGAGATCACACCGCGCAACGCTTCGGGCACCACCCGCCGACGCACGGCTGTAATCGGCATCTGCGCGGCAAGACGTTGCTCACGCAAACGCCCGCGCACGCCGACCGCCACCTGGCCCGGCTCGACGAGGGCGCGACGCACCACTACCGGATGGCCGGCGCTGATCGCATCCACCGCCCAGGCCGGTGCATCGGCGGGCAGGTGCGCCGGGGTCATGCCCCAGAGCAAGTCATGGGCGTTCACCATTGTTCCCGCAACAGTTGGCGTACGTGGCTGGAAGCGGCGCGGTTACTGGCGCCGAGGCGGCCGCTCAGGTCTGCGCTATCTACGTCCTTGATGGCACTGACCAGACACCCACGCACCCGCGCCAGATCGTCCGCCGTGGGCTGTTCGATTTGGCTGACCGACAAGGTCTCCCACAACAAGCCGAGGCTGGCAAAGCTGTCGATGTCATAGGCCATCGGCGGCACGCTGGCGGCCAGGGCTTCGAGCTCTTCAACGCTGCGCAGGGTCACCCGCGCCGCCGAGGCCTTGCCCATGGCGTGCACCATCACGCCAGGGTCGCGCAGGGCGATCAGGCGGTTGGCCTGGTAGCCGTGGGCGAGGAACGCACCGGACATGGCCTTGCCCACCAACAACGCAATCACCGGGTGCCCGGCCAAACGGGCGCGGGCGTAGGCATCGGCGGCGGCGGCCAGGGCTTGATGGATACCGAGGGCTTCTTCGCGACGGCCATAGGCTTGGCTCGGCACATCGACGATAGCGATAATGGGGCGTTTGTCGCCGCGAACGATGGCTTCATCCACCGCTTTGGCCAAGCCCCAACCTTCGAGCAAACCGACTTCGCCGCTGCGCGCACGGGGAAAACGATTCTGCGCGTCAGTGACCACGGCAATGAAGCGCACCGCCTGCTCACCCAACACACCGTCGGCCGCTTTCAACGAATCCGGCAAACCACCCACAGGCGTTGCGCCAGCACTCAACGCGTTGAACCACTGCAACCCTCTCATGAGCGTTCTCCCTGATACAGATCGCGAACCGTCGCCGGGTCGATTTGCGCCGTGGTGTCCAGCTCGGCCAAACGCGCCAGGTAAAAATCGGCTTGCCGACTGCGCTGTTGAGCGGGCAAGCCTGCGTGCAGCAACGCGGTGACGGTCTGTTGGACCTGCGCCACATCGTCCGCCACATAGCGATCGGCCAGGCCGCTGTTAAAACGCTGTTCACCGCCGGTGAGACTCCAGATGAACGGCCGATCGCGCGAATCGTATTCGTCCAACCCGGCCTCCTGTTCGATCACTTGCGGACCATTGAGGCCCAGGCGGGCTTCGCGGGTCACCACCAGATAGCTGCACAATCCGGCGGCGATGGACATACCGCCAAAGCACCCGACACTGCCCGCCACCACACCAATCACCGGCTGGTACTGGCGCAGATCGACAATCGCCGCGTGGATATCGGCAATCGCGGCCAGGCCCAGGTTGGCTTCCTGTAAGCGCACACCGCCGGTTTCCAGCAGCAGCACGGCGCGAGTCGGGATGCCCTTGCGGTTGTCTTCGGCGGCCAGTTCCAGCGCACCGGCGATTTTTGCGCCGCCGACTTCACCGAGGCTGCCGCCCTGGAAGTTGCCTTCGATGGCCGCCACTACCGCGGGCAAGCCATCGATGCGGCCCTTGGCGATGATGACACCGTCATCGGCCTGGGGCACAACGCCTTGGCGGCTGAGCCAGGGCGACATGACGCGCTGGAACGGGTCGATCAGTTCACGGTAGGAACCGGCGTCCAGCAGCGCCTTGGCTCGCTGGCGCGCACCGAGCTCGACAAAGCTGTGTTGGGTGAGCAGGTCAGTCATGGCCGATCTCCTCGAAACCCTGCTCCAGACGCAGACGCACCACGCCGGGGGTGGCGCCGAAATCGTGGATATCAATATTCAGGGCCGGTGGCGTGTGTTCCAGAAAGATCCGCTCGAACAGGTGCTGCCAGCGTTGCTGCGCACCATTGACCGAGGTCTGCACCTGGATACTCAGCGTGCCGGGCGTGCCCGGTTCCAGCAGCACTTCCAGGTCGCCCGAGCCGACGCAACCCACCAGCGCACGACCTGTTGGCGGCTGCCCGGCGGGGAATTCAAAGGATAAGGTTTCCATCACAACACTCCGTCGAGGCGGTCGATAAACAGGCAGGCGGCCAACAGGTCGGCGGCGCCACCGGGGGAGGCATTCAGGGCCAAGAGTTGATTGTCGAGTTCGTGCAATTGGCGGCGGCCGGCCAGGGTCGCGCTGCCACCCGCGTCGAGCACCGCTTGAGCGCCATGCTGCATCGCGTGCAAGCCTTCGGTGCCGGCGCGGTAGAGCACGCAGGTGTCGGCCAGTTCGGTCATGATCGCCAGCAAGGCGTCGAGGCGAGCGTTCTGTTCACCGGCGTTTTGGCGGCGGCTCCTGCGCAGTTGCGGCAGGCCGCGCTGCGTCACGGAAGGGAAGCCCAGTTGCGCTTCTTCACGGGCACCGCGCGCGCCGTAGCGTTGCGCGACCTGGGCGCCGTGGCTCATCGGTTGAGGCGCATAACGGTCGTTGAGCAGGGCTAATCTGGCCGCATTCAGCGTTATGGCGCGCGGTTCCAGGGCGGCCGATGCGGTCAGCAGACCGAGCGCCCAGATCGCGCCGCGATGGGTGTTCACGCGTTGTGTGGTGGCGAGCATCGCCTGTTCGCCTTCACGACCGATGCGGCCGAGGGCTTCGCGTAGCGGCAAGCCGACCTCGCCGATATCAATAGCCGCCTCGGCCATCTCCTTGAACATCGGCCACAGCGACAGCGCCGAGGCGTGCATCAGCCCCAGGTGCAAATCGTGGTGGGCGCCATTGCCGCGCCGGTCCACCAGGGCTGGTTTGGGTGACAGGTCGGCTTCATCGATCAGCGCGTCGACGGCCATATCCGCCAGGCGTTCGGCGAGGCTCAGTTCATGCAGTTTGAGGGCGCGCATTTACCAGCTCCTGAATTTGGCGGGCGGGTTGTACAAGCCACCGGACCATTCCACCAGGTCGGCCACGCTTTTGGCGGCCAGCAACTCGCGGGTGGCGTCGGTGCGGCGAATCCCGAGGTCTTCGGGCAAGGCGATCAAGCCTTCGCGGCGCATGCGCGCGGTGTCCTTGGGGTTGTGGCGCAGGCCAATGGCGGTGACCCCGGCGACGGCGGCGATCATCGCCTGGCGCTCTTCCAGGGAGCGCGCTTTGTACAGGTAAGCGATACCTTCTTCGGTAAGCAGGTGGGTCACGTCGTCGCCGTAAATCATGATCGGCGCCAGCGGCATGCCGCTTTTGCGTGCCACTTCGACCGCATCCAGGGTATCGACGAAGGTGGGCTTGCCGCCTTCCTGGAAGGTCTCGACCATCTGCACCACGAGCTTTTTGCCACGTTCGAGCAAGGCATCGGGCGCATCGTCGTGGCGCATGTCCAGCCAGGCCGGCGTGCCGTGACGACGGCCGCGCGGGTCGTGCCCCATGTTCGGCGCCCCGCCAAAGCCGGCAAGGCGGCCACGGGTCACGGTGCTGGAATGGCCGTCACCGTCGACTTGCAGGGTGGCGCCGATAAACAAGTCCACCGCGTACTGACCGGCCAGTTGGCAGAACATGCGGTTGGAGCGCATCGAGCCGTCGCGGCCGGTAAAGAACACATCCGGGCGCGCGGCGATGTAATTCTCCATGCCCAACTCGGTGCCGAAGCAATGCACGCTTTGCACCCAACCGCTTTCAATCGCGGGGATCAGCGTAGGGTGCGGGTTGAGGGTCCAGTTGCGGCAGATTTTGCCCTTCAAGCCCAGGGATTCGCCGTAGGTGGGCAGGATCAACTCGATGGCGGCGGTGTTGAAACCGATGCCGTGGTTGAGCGACTGCACGTTGTGTTTTTCGTAGATGCCACGGATCGCCATCATCGCCATCAGCACATGCACCGGCTTGATATGGCGTGGGTCGCGGGTGAACAGCGGCTCGATGTAGAACGGCTTGTCGGCCACCACCACAAAATCTACCCAACTGGCCGGGATGTCCACGCGGGGCAAGTCGCTGACGTCGTCCACCAACTGGTTGACCTGCACGATGACGATGCCATCGCTGAAGGCGGCGGGTTCGATCAACGCCGGCGTGTCTTCGGTGCTGGCGCCGGTGTAGATATTGCCGGCGCGGTCGGCCATGAAACCGGCCGAGAGTACGACGTTGGGGATCAAGTCCACGACCAGGCGGGCATAGAGTTCGATGTAGGTGTGGATCGCGCCGACTTCCAGCAGACCGTCTTCCAGCAACTGGCTGATGCGCAGGGATTGGGTGCCGGCGAAGGAAAAGTCCAGCTTGCGGGCGATGCCTTTTTCGAACAGGTCCAAGTGCTCGGAGCGGCCAACGCTGGGCATGATCATGTGCAAATCGTGGAGCTTGGCCGGGTCGGCCTTGGCCAGGGAGCGCGAGAGGAAATCAGCTTGCTTCTGGTTGTTGCCCTCCAGCACCACACGGTCGCCGGGGAGGATCAGCGCCTCAAGCGCTTCGACGATCCTGTCGCTGGGCAACACCGCCCCGTCTGCGTACTGTTGGACCAGCCCGAGCCGCCGCTGCTTCTCGTCGCGCCGCCGCGTCCAGCGCGAGTCGGGGGTTATTGTTGTTGTCATGGTCGCTCCACGGGGTTTGCTGTCGTGGGGCTTACCTTAGGAGTGATTCAGGGAGCCATCAATCAAGCTCAGTAGCAGACCGTTACGCCTGGAGTAACGAAGATCGAATTTTGGGAGGGGCTTGCTCCCGATGCAGTCAGTCAGTCACCCCATCTGGGGCTGATCCACTGCTATCGGGAGCAAGCCCCTCCCAAGTTTGCTCATTGGTGTTGGTGGGATAGCGGTCCCAAAAAGGGAATGATCAGTCCCTGTTTGGGACCTTTTGCGGCGAAGGGCTGACCTGCTCCAGCGCGCTATCCACCAATAGTGCCCGCAGCGTTCAACGCGCCATAACATTGACCAACACATGCAAAATGAACGCAGGCCCATAGCAAGGTTTTCCCTGCGCATCCTCAATTCTCCAGATTGAAGCCAACGTGCAGGTTTCCCTGGGGGCCGCAAACTCCACACTGATATGCACGGGCTGCCCCGGCAGCGTATCGGCAATGGGGAGCTCGCTGTGCAAGCTACGCAGGTGAGTGTCCAGCACGACCTCCAACTGACCTTGTGCGTCAGCCCGGCGGGCAATTACATATTCCCCGTCCACACGCACCAGTCGTCGCCCGCGCCAGGGTCGTGTGCCCAGGTTCTGAATCTCCCAGGTTTTCTGAAACACCTCCCCTGGCATTACGACAGTTTGATCAGGCATCGTGACATCGGCGTTGAACACTGCGACGTCCTGCGGATCATGAACACCAATGGCTCGATTGGTCATAGCCATCGAGCAAGCATTGGCGGGCGCGCCTGTCAGGTCGGCAAAGTAGCGAAACAACAACAGAGGCGAAACCTGCAACGCCTTGGCCAGCTTGATCAGCGTGCGTACCGACGGGTCTTTGGACGCCCCATCCGCCAGACCGTACAGGTAAGTCCTGGAGATCCCCGCCTCCTTGGCCAACCTCGTCAGGGGCTTGCCCAACTCTCGGCCGCGCCGCGCAATCAGTGACTTGAGGGTATCTCGCGTTTTTATGTTCATGCGCAGTTTTCAGTTCCCAGTCTTTGGGTGAACGTCATGTCTTTGTCCACCAAAAAAGACACCCTGTCCGCCGCCACGTGACTTTAATCCAGCACAATCGCCATCTGCTGGCGATGTTGTGAAGGACATGGATGGGTCCCTTTTAGTCGGTCATATCCAGTGTCGTAGTTTCTCGCATGCTTGCGAACCCAGTGTTTGTTGCATTCCTTTACATCTACCTTTGGATATAGCCATGACCCACATCAAAGCGTGCTGTGAATCCATTGTTCGAACAGGCTTCGGCAGCCTGCAAATATCAGAAGCCATGCTGCAGGATTGCAAAAAAATCGTTGATGAATACTCCGCAATATCGCCAGCCACCAAGGCCTCGTTTTCCTTCGCGAAAGACACCGATGGATTTTTCCCCTTTGGCGCCGAGTACTCGAGCATTGAGGATCAACCAGATCTGTGTGAGCGATTTTGTTACTGGCCTGTGCACTCATCAAAACGAAAGGCTTTTGAGTTCATACGAAGTGAGTTTTTTGCTGCCGTTGATGCTTTTGAACGACAGATCAGCGAGCTTGCACAGGAACTGATGGACGGAGTTTGCGCGGAGTTTGGGGCCACTTCCTTGACCTCTTTGCGTGCGGCGTCCTATCTGCAACTGTGTGTCTATGGAGCCAACTCCGGGTCTGATAAGCGCCAGTTTGCTCAGGACCCTCACGAGGATGGCCATTTGCTGTCGTTTATCAAACCTACGCGTGACGGCCTCGTTCTGGTTCGAGGCAGCTCACTGGAGCCAGTACGCCTCTTGGAGAACGAGATTGCAATCCTGGCCGGATCGTTACTGACCGAGCTCTCAGACTACGCGATTCCCGCCGCATACCACGCGGTTCTGACGCCTCGAACACCAACGCCACGCAGCTCTCTTATTTACTTCGTCAACCCTGATGCGGAGCAGGAACTGACAGGTTTTTTCCGCCATCAGCCGATCGACTTGAAAGCCACCGTCAATGCACGCCATACCGGTTTCGGCAATCACCCCCTTCAATTGACCTGATACCCAGGCGACCGAGCACTTAATGATTCCTGACCTCAACGCCCTTTATCTCGAAGGTCTGCTATTGGGCATTGGACTGTTCGCCGCGCCTGGACCAAAGGACACGCTGGTCATTCGCCAGGGTGTCAGTCGCGGTCCTGTCTGGGGGGTGGTGGCCGTATGCGTGTTCGCCGATATCATTCTTATCGGTCTTGGGGTATTGGGGTTGGGATCGTTGCTCGACAGTCAGCCCGGTCTGGTGGCGCTTCTGCTGTTATCGGGAGCGGCCTATCTGTTGTGGTTTGGCTGGCAGAGGTTATTGGCGTGTGTGCATAACCAGTCGACGCCGGATACTCAGGGCAACCTCACCTCACAACGGGGATTGCTGCGCACAGCAGTAATACTTGGATTTGCCAATCCGTATGCCTGGCTTGATACCGTGGTGCTGATTGGCTCTATTGGTGCCGCAAAGCCCGTCAGCCAACAAGCGTCGTTTGCCAGCGGAGCGATGACCGCATCGCTGGTGTGGTTTGTGGCTTTGGCATTGGGATGTCAAAGGCTGACGAGGCTGTTTCGTTCGGCAAAGGTCTGGCGTTTATTGGACGCGGGTGTGGCAATTTTGATGGTGTACCTGGCAGGAACGCTGATTGCTGATTTTCTGGTGCTGTATTGATCGAGCGGTTTTCGCGGATTGATTGAGGTCAACAAACGAACGCAATTTCATGTGGTACGGGCGGTGTCTGAACGAACCGCGCTATCTCCACTCATGGCCAGTCACTGGATTCCAGGGGGTTGCCCCCAATCAGATTGATCTTGTCCTGTTGCACGACCCGCTGCACAAAACTGTTCCCGGCATTCCATTTGCCGATCCAGTCTTCGGGGGTGTAAAGCGTCGGGTTGATGGTGCGGCCCAGCTGCTCTTCCAGCGGCATGAGCTGCTCCATGACTTCACTGTAGTTGAGGCTTTCGCCAATCAGCATGAGATCTATGTCACTGGATGAGTGCGCCTCACCCTTGGCGATGGACCCGTAGATAAAGGCCCAGGTTATGTGCTCGACGAACGGTGCCAATGCATTGCGCAAAGGCTCGTCCAGGCTCAGCGTTTTGCGCACGATGGCTAGCAGTTCCGAGTAGATCGGGCATTGGGGGTTGGCTTGGTAGTGGGTTTGGTTGCCCTGGCGCGTCATGCTCAAAATGCCCGCCGACTGCAAGCGCTCCAGCTCTCGGGTGAGACTGCCCTTGCCCACTTGGGCCCAGCGCGCGATTTCATTGGTGAAGAAACTTTGGTCGGGTTTGCCGAAAAGCAGGCCAAACACCTTTTGCTGGGTGGCGGTGAAGAGCGCAGTGCTGATAGGCAGGGTTTGCATGGCGGCGACCGAAGAGTCCCAAAAAGGGAACGATAGGTCCCTTTTTGGGAACGATCAAGTTCTAAGCCGCAGGTGTGGGGGAAATATTTTCCAGTGCCTGATCCACTAGCAAATGCCCCAACTCGGCCATCTGCTGGATCCCGAGCATGATTGCGCGCTGGGAAGTGTCCAGGTCGAAGGCAAGTTTGCAGGTGAGTGCGTTGAGCGAGGACAGCGTTTCGCTGGCGTTGACCAACAGGGTTTCGGTGTCCTGGTGGGGGGTTACGGTGAAGAGGGGTGGATTGGGGGTAGGTTTGACCATGATGAAACTCCTAAACAGTTAGTAAGGAGCGCCACCGTTCGCTTGCACGCGAATAGGGTGGCGACCGTGCGCAGGTGTGCAAGACCGGGCCTGTTTAGGACACCCAGCAGGTCCGAAGACCTCCTGCGCGCAGCCGCCATAAAGCAGCGAGCACAAAAAACGCCCGTTGGATGGCTGGGCGTTTGTACGCCTAAACAGTTTCATCGGACTTGCACGTCCGTGTCACCGTTTTTTGCGATGACGGGACGAAGACTAGGCGCGCTGAGCACCCACGACAAGTTCACGCACAGCCCAACATCTTGCAGGAAAAATCCGAAGCCCGCAGGGGCAGGCCTACAGCCTCATGTCGATGCTCACAGCCCCCAAAGCTTCAAGCGGATAGCTGCGGTACTCATAAACCTCCCCACGAACAATGAGGCGGATGGCTCCATCCGCCTGGGTCACTTGGACATCAGGCTCCTTGGTTTTTAGAAATGGATGTGCCGAAACCAATGTCGCCAGTATCTCTCGATCACTGCCCAAATCCTTATGAACGTAGTATCTGAAGGAAAACCCCACTGTCGCGCCGCCCTGCCCGTCACGCACGCCATAAATTGAGCTACCGTTGCCTAGGGAGTGTTTCAAAACCACTTTGTCCAGATCCGGTGTACCGGATGACATGATCCAACTGCCTGCGATGTAAATCAGACAGGCCACCAGAAGGCTGTTGCGCAGGACAGGTAAGAGGCTCTTAGTAGCCCTGAGAAATTGCATATTCAATCCCCCTTCTTAACCAATATTGATCGCGAGGATCATCGCCAAAAGGGTCATCGCCCCACCATGATCCAAACTCAGGCGTGGTGGTTTTTGCGAATGTTTGAGCGACGCCTGCTGCCCGCAACGTTGGATATCGCCATGTTTTCAAGCATCGAAACACCGGGCGGCATTAACGGTACGGTCATTTGCGGATCCTTGCTGGCAGTGAGAAGCGCAGAAACTAGCCATTCCCCTCCGGCCTGAAAACCCGCCTAATCCAAATACAGAACTCGCCTACAGCAACTCCATCCTATTCCGACATACCGCCCGGTGATGGTCGTCGAAGCAAAGTGCCTACGACTTATAGCTGGCCGGGTATCGGAAGCAACCGGTGAGCGGTTTGCACGGATTGGTTGAGGAGTGGGAGGGGGCTTTCCCACATTTGCTCAGTAGCGCCTGTTGGATAGTAGTCCACGAGAAGTTCATGCACGGCCCAATACCGCCCCAATCACTCTTCGCCACTCCCCACTTCTCGCTCTTCAAATGCCGATCGCACGGCTTCCACAACACGCTCTGTGCGGCCTGCATCGTCCAACTGCGGATAGGCTTTCTTCAGTTTGCCGGATACCTGCCAGCCATTTTCCTTGAGCGAGCGAATGATGCGGTTCGCGTCTTGATCAGGCATTTCAAGCACGTCCTTGAGCCGCTCCTGGGCAAGCTGGAAAGTGATGAGTACACGCGCTTCATCAGCCATCTCGGTGCGGACGGTATGCGCCACGACCTGCGCCGTGTACAACACGTGCTCGGTCAGATCAGGATAGCGCCATGCAAAGTGCGCGTCGTCGTAGTCATCGAAGACCAGGTTGCTTGAGGTGCCGTCTTTGTAGACGGCGACTTTTCCAAAACGATAGGACGCTGCATAGCGTTGCATAAATGGCCGCGAAAACACTTCCAACGTGCGGTCATAACGCGCCCGAAAATCAATCGAACTGATGATAGTGGCCGATACAGGCAGGATCACGCCCTCCGGCACCGCCTTATCACGGATCAAGATATCGTTGATCAAGAAACGATGAATCCGACCATTGCCATCGCGCATCGGATGGATATACACAAAGGCAAAAGCGATTGCCGCCGCCCGGGCCAACGGTTCGGCGCCGCGTGTGGCCAGCTCGAATGCTTTTAGGCCACCGAGCAAGTGCGGCAGCGCCTCAAAGGCCGGCGCGATGTAGTGCACGATATCCTCGCGCATCGTCGCCTGCCCCACGAAGACCGGCGAGCGTCGCAGGCCCAGCCCGAGCGCCTCATGCCCCAGAATACCGGCTTGCAACGTGTGCAGGCTGTCGTTACTCAACGGATCCTCGATAAGGCCACAGTGCTGGGCGATCACATGGGCAAATCGCTGGATCCTGTCGGCCTTATCTGCCTCCCTCTCGATCAGAAAGCTCGAGCGCGACTCCTTGAGGGTCAGCCAACTGGCCGTGCGCATCAGGATGTCGGTGCCAAAGGTTTGGTTCAGCTCGCGCAGGGCCAAACCCAAGTCAAATTGCAGTGCTTCTTGAACAGATTCGGTACGACGAACCAACGGGCAGAATGCTGGCACACCGGGAAGATTATCGTTGATGCGCCAGCGCCGAACCCGCAGCGGTTCAACACGAGTCAAGTAATGCTGTGCAGATACAGCATCGACATAACCGCCATTAGTGACATCCGGCACATCAAGGTGCTTTCCGGTCAGCCACTCATACAGGAATCCCGTGCGGCGAGCATATTGACCAAAAGGCGCCTGCCGGCACCAGGCTTCAACAGGCTTAGGGCCAATAACCGAAAACAGTCGGGCGAAAAATTCGAGGTGGAGGTCTTCGTACTTGAGCCCAAATTCGAAATGCCCTGCGAAGTCGTCCGCCGGCTGGTAGCTGGCAGGATACTTGCGCTCGACATGCCCATCTCTTTCGCGGCTCATCCGTGTCGTACCGATTACCGATTCGACGCGCAGAGGTTGTACCAGCGCGATTCGGTAGCGGTCGGCAAGCGCCTTGAAGCCTACTTGCATTGTCGAGTTCCCTAACGAGAGCTAAAAAATGATAACTATCAGGGGATAGTAGGCGAAAATAATAATTTCGCATCCACGAAAAGGCTAATAGCCACTTCAATTTGATAATAAATCCAATATTAGCGTCGAAAACGATAAAAACCATTTGCAGTGTTTTGTGTTCAGGCCAAGCCAGACTCAACCAGTAAGGCTTCGATCCCCATCAAATCCGGCACCTTCGCCACCTGTTCCCCCACTTGCACCGCCGCCAGTTCCAATGGGCACAGCGGCACGTCCACATAGCTCAACTCGCTATCGAGCTTGTACGACCGCGGAATACCCTGGATCACCAGCGCAATAAACTTCAATGTCGGCCGCCCGCCCAGCGCATTCAACACCACAATCCGCGAGCGTTCGCCGGTGACGCAGACCTCACCGCACGCCGCCTCAAAGCTGATCAACGGAATCTGCCGGTCCCGCCACGCCACTTGCCGCAAATACCACGGCGGTGCATCGCTGGCGGGTTCTCCGCGCTGGAAGTCGATCAGTTCGGCAATGGCAACGTTGGGCAGTATCAGGTGCCGGTCCGCCAGGGGCAGCAGCAACCCGGTGAGTTGGCTGGCGCGGTGATCAAGCATGGGACTTGCTCCAGTAGGCGATGCTTTCCAGCAGCACCGACTCTTGGTACGGCTTGCCGAGGTAGTCGTTGACGCCGATGGCCATGGCACGGTCGCGGTGTTTCTGGCCGGTGCGCGAGGTGATCATGATGATCGGCAGGCGCATCAGACGCGGGTCATTGCGCACCTGGATCGCCACTTCGAAGCCGTCCATGCGCGGCATTTCGATGTCGAGCAGCATCAGGTCCGGGGTATGTTCTTCAAGCACGGCGAGGGCGTCGATGCCGTCCTTGGCGGTGAGCACGTTCATGCCGTTGCGCTCCAGCAGGCGGCTGGTGACTTTGCGCACGGTGACCGAATCGTCCACCACCAGCACCAGCAGCGGGCGCTTTTTCAGCGGGTCGTTGAGAATCAGCGGCGCATCCACCGCCTGCGCCGGCAAGGCCGGTGGCCGCGCGCGGATATGCGCCAGCAAATCGATGATCAACACCACGCGGCCGTCGCCCAGGATGGTCGCCCCGGACAAGCCCTGCACCCCGGAAAACTGTGGGCCCAGGCCCTTGACGACGATCTCGCGGGTACCGGCCATGGCATCCACATGCACCGCCACGTGGCGCTCATTGCACTGCACCAGCAGTACCGGCACGGGCTGGTATTGACCCAGTAATTTCGGGCGGCCGACGGTGTGCAGCAGATCGCCCAGATAGAACAGTTCGTAGCGCTGGCCGGCATATTCGTAGCACGGCGGGTCCTGCTGGTAGTGCCCCGCCAATTCATGGGGCAGCACCCGCACCAGGCCTTCAATGGTGTTGAGCGGGATCGCGTATTGCTCGTCCGCGCATTGCACCATCAGCGCGCGGTTGACCGACACGGTAAAAGGCAGGCGAATGCGAAAGTGCACGCCGGCGCCCGGTGTCGAGTCGATCACCATCGAACCACCGAGCTGGCGCACTTCTTCGTGCACCACGTCCATGCCCACGCCACGCCCGGAAATCTGGGTGATTTTTTCTGCGGTGGAAAAGCCCGGCTGTAAAATGAACTGCAACACGTCGCGGTCGCTCATTTCTTGATGGGGGGCCAGCAAGCCGCGCTTGATCGCCTTGCGCCGTACCGCGTCCAGAGGCACGCCGGCACCGTCGTCGCGCATATCGAAGACAATGTCGCCACCTTCGTGGGTCAGGTCCAAGGTGATGCGGCCCTTCTCCGGTTTACCGGCCGCCAGGCGCACCTCGCGGGACTCCAGGCCGTGGTCGACGGCGTTGCGCAGCATATGCTCCAGCGGCGCCGCCATGCGCTCCAGCACGTTGCGGTCCATCTCGCCCTCGGCGTTGCCGACGATGAACTCCACGTCCTTGCCCAGCTCGCCCGCCACCTGGCGCACGATGCGCTTGAGGCGCGGCAGCATGCGTTCGAACGGCACCATGCGCGTACGCATCAAGCCTTCCTGCAGCTCAGTGTTGATACGCGCCTGTTGCTGCAACAGGTCGTGCGCGTCTTCGTTACGCCGGTCGAGGGTGTCCTTGAGGTCGAGCAGGTCGGAGGCCGACTCGGACAGCGCACGGGACAGCTGTTGCAACTGCGAATGGCGGTCCATTTCCAGCGGGTCGAATTCCTCGTACAGGCGCTCGGCCTCGGCCTGCTGACGGCTGAGGATGCGGCCCTGGGTTTCGCTGTCGAGGCGGCGCAGTTGGTCGCGCATGCGTTCGATGGTGGTCTCGACCTCATGCAGGGCGATGCGTGCGTCATTGACTTGCTGTTCGATGCGCCCCCGGAAGATCGAGGTCTCACCGGCCAGGTTGACCAGGTCGTCCAGCAGCTCGGCGGAGATTTTCACCATGTCGGCAGCCGGATCAACCGCCGCTTCGACCTTGCCCGCCGGCAATGCCACCGGCAGCACAGGCTCGTCGCTGGGGTGCACCAGGCTTTTGATACGTTCGATGAGCTTGTCCACCGAGCCCACCGGCAAGCCATCCGCCACGGCATCGATCATCTGCGCCAGGCGGTCATGGCAGCCCTGCAATAGCGCAAACAGCTCGGGGGACAGCGCGAGCGAGCCGGCGGACAGCCCTTCGTAGAGAAACTCCAGTTCATGGGCCAGGTCGCCAATCGGGCCGATCTCGACCATCCGTGCGCCACCCTTGAGAGTGTGCAGGTCGCGCAGCAGGGTTTCGACCTCCTGGCGACTGTTCGGCTCGGCCTGCCAGCGCAGCAAGGCGGCGCCTGAGCTGTCGAGAATATCGGCGGCCTCTTCGAGGAAAATCTCCAGCAGCTCCGGATCGGTGCTGGACGTTTCCGGCGCCGCGGCCGCCGGTGCCGGCGTGCCGGCCTGGCGCAGTTCGCGCAACTTGCCGACCAGCGCGGCGCTGTCGCTCAAGGGCTGCTGCCGTTGCAGCTCGTCCAGTTGCAAGGCCAGGCGCTCATGGCTGGCCATCAGCACCTGTGAGAGCTCGGTGGAGTAGCTGTAGCGACGGTCCACCAAGCCTTCATAGAGGCATTCCAACTCGTGGGCCAACTCGCCCACCGGGACGATTTCGGCCATACGCGCCCCGCCCTTGAGGGTGTGCAGGTCGCGCTGCAGCGAGGACAACGGTGCCGCGTTTTCCGGCGCCAGTAACCAACGTTTGAGGGCCTGACCGGCGCTGTCGAGGATGTCTACGGCTTCTTCGAGGAAGATCTCGACGATCTCCTCATCCATCGCTGTTTCGTGATTCAACCGCGCCGTGACGGCGCCCAACTCGGCGATGTCCGGGGCGCGCTGGCCGTCGCCCTTGATCAGCCCGGTGGCGGACGGGTCCAGAGCGCCATCCAGCAGTTCGCGCAGGGCCTGCACACGTGCCGGCGCCGGGCCGATTTCCTGGCCGGCGGCCAGTTGATCGAGCATGTTGATCAGCGCTTCATGGGCTTGTTCGACCTCCTGGAAAAACCGCGCGCTGACCGCCAGGCTGCTTTCTTCCACCGCGCCGTAAAGATCGAGCAAGGCTTCACACAACGCATCGATGGCGTGCAGGTCGGCGTCGTGCGCGCCCTCCCCCAGCGTGGTCAGTTCATCCAGCAATGCCGTGAGTTCCTGGCGCTCGCCAGGGTGTTGTTGCCAGCGGCGCAGCAGACTCTCGGCATCGAGCAGGATGTCCATGCCCTGGGCCAGGAAGTTGGCGATCAGTTGGGGGTCGCGCTTGATGCGCAGGCCGGTGTTGGGAGCGTCGAGCAGCGCCGCCAACTGATGGTCGAGCAAGGCTTGAGTACGGTCGATCAAGTCTTGCGCGCCCTTGATCGGCACCCGCGGGTCACGGTCCAGCTGGCGCAACCCTTGCTGAAACAGGCCCTCGGCGTCGAGCAGCAACTCCACTTCATCCAGGTCCAACGGCAAGCGATGGGCCTTGTATTCGCGGGTCAGGTGGTCCAGCGGGCGTACCAGTTCGGCGATCGGCAACACGCCGGCCATGTAGGCGCTGCCCTTGAGGGTGTGCAGGGCGCGTTGCAACTCATCGCTGACTTGCAGCGGCACATGCTCGGCAGCCTGGCGCAAGAAGCGGTTGAGGCTGTCCAGGTGGCTCTGGGCTTCATTGCGGAAGATCTCCAGCAGCATCGGGTCGTGGGGCTCGGCAGCCGACACGGCGACACCGTTGGCCAACGCGTGGGCGCGGGCGGCCAGGGCATCGACTTCACTGCGCTGGCGTTGGTCGTCAGTCGCAAAGTCGGCGATCAGTTCCGGCAGCAGGGCCACCGCTTCGTCCAACACCTGTTGTATCTGCGGGCCTAGGGCCACGCTGCGTTCCAGCACGCGGTTAAGCAGGTTTTCCACGGCCCAGGCCAGCTCCGCCAGCACCAGGGCGCGCACCATCCGGCCACTGCCTTTCAACGTGTGGAAGGCGCGGCGCATTTCGCCCTGGGCGGCTTTGTCGGCGCTGTTGGGCAGGTGGCGGTGCAGCACTTCCAGAACTTCGTCGGTTTCTTCGAGGAAGACTTCACGCAGCTCATCGTCGACAGGCGCTTCATCGGCCGGCGGTGGCAGCAGACTACCGGGGCGCTGCAAGGCCGGCGGGTTGAGGCGCGATGTGGGGTTGGCCAGCGCATCGTACTGGGACTGGCTGGGCGCGGTCTCGCCCGACAACGCACCATCGGGCGCCACCAGCGCCTGGCGCCAGGGTTTCTCCGCCGGCAAGTAGCCCAGCGCCGCCAGGCTTTGGGTGGCCAGCTCCAGCACCTGCTCGCCGGAAGCATCGGGGTCCTGGAGCATGCGTTCCAGGTAGTACTCCAGGCCGCTGATCACGTCAGCAAAATGCCCCAACTGCGTCTCGGACGGCGGGGCGTCGTTGACCATCAACTGCTCATCGACATAATCGGTGCAGCCGCGCATCAGGCTCGCCGCACGGGGCAAGGGGATCATTGCCAGCGCACCGCGCACCTGGCTCAGCAGCTCCGGCACGGACTCCAGACGCTGGAGGTCCCAGTCGGCTTCGAGGCAATCGATCACCAGTTCCTTGGCCTGGCGCAGGCATTGGCAGGACTCGCGGATCACCAATTGGTGAATCTGGGTCAGGTCGGTGGTGGGCAGGCGGCTTTCTTCGCGACTGTCCGGCTCGACGGTGCCGGCCATTCCGGCCAGAGTGGCTTCCACATAGAGCAGCGCGCCGGCCACATCCATCAGCACCGCGTCGTTGGGTTCGCGTTGACCTTGAGCCAGGCTGAGCACGACCGCCAACTGGTCGATGATCACTTTGCGCGGCTGGCCGAACCCCAGCACCGCCAGGGTATCGGCGATCTGCCGCAACGGCGCCAGCAGCGCATCGAGGTCGTCGATGTGTTGGCGGTCACTGCGCACGAACAGGTCGAGACGCTCCTTGACCCGCACCAGTTCCTCGCACAAAGCACCGAGCACCGAGCCCATGGCATTGCGGTCCGGCCCGGCCAGGCGTGCGCGCTCAGCGTCGACCACGGCACTGTCGGGCAACGCCTCATCCAGGCCGTAGCGTTCCTTGAGGCTTTGCATGCGCGGCGTCGGCCGGGTGACTTTGGCCACGTAGAACAACAGGCTTTTGAGCAATTCATCCGGCGCCGGCTGGTTGATGCCGTCAATACTCTGGGCCAGCAGGCGCTTGAGTTGCTTGCCGCTGGCCTTGAGCAGGCTGCGCAGTGCCGGGCTGTTGGCGACCACGCCGGTGAGCATGCCCTCGACCAGCGCCGAGGTGACCTGCCACAAAGGCAACAACGGCGCGCCCTGGCACAGCGCTTCGAGGCGGGCGAACACCCGCGCCATGTCTTCCAGGTTGCTTGGGCCGTGGTCTTCACGCAACAGCCCGGCGAGGGCCTGTTGCAGCAGTTGATGCCATTGGCGCAGTTGCTCGTGAAGGTCCGGCACCGCACGCCGGGCCAGGGCCTCGTCGGGCAGCGGCGCAATCGACAGCAGTTGTGGGCTGAACAGGCTGGTTTCCGACAATAGGCTTTCACCGCGGGCGCTGCGCAGGTCGTTGAGCAGCGGCAGGACGACCAGCGGCAAGTCGCGGCGAGCGCTGTGCACGCGGTCGAGGTACAGCGGCAATTGGCCGAGGGCTTGTTGCAGCAGGCGGATGCTTTCGTCGCGCTGACTCACCTGCCCGGCCTGGAGCGCCAAGGCCAGTTCCTCGATCTCTTCGGCCAGCAGCGCCGCGCCGTAGAACTCGACCATTTGCAGCGCGCCATGCACCTGGTGGATACCGGCCAGGCACAGGCCGATCACGTCATCGTCATGGGTTTCGACAAACGCATCCAGCGCTGAACGGGCCTGTTTCAGGGTTTCGGCAATGTCGCCCTTGACCCATTCGAGGGCCACGTAGTCGTGCCGGTCAACCATAACTGCTCCGCTTGGAATTCGTGGGTGTTCTTGAAACAGTTGGATCGCATTTCAATCATCAGCCTGTTTGGGCGGTGGAAGGGTGAAGCCCGACACCGACCTGCGTAACTGGCTGGCCATCTTCGCCAGATTGCCGATGCTTTCCGCCGTGGCGGTCGACCCCGACGACGTCTGCGTGGTGATCTGCTGGATCACGTTCATGGTCAGCGAGATTTGACCCGCCGACGAAGTCTGTTGCTGCGCCGCGTTGGAGATGCTCTGGATCAGCGCCGCCAGGGTTTTCGACACGCCTTCGATTTCTTCCAGCGCCACGCCCGCATCCTGGGCCAGCCGGGCTCCGCGCACCACTTCAGTGGTGGTCTGCTCCATGGAGATCACCGCTTCGTTGGTGTCGGCCTGGATCGCCCGCACCAGGGTCTCGATCTGCCGGGTGGCCGCCGATGAGCGTTCGGCCAGGCGCTGCACCTCATCGGCCACCACCGCAAAACCACGCCCGGCATCGCCGGCCATGCTCGCCTGGATCGCCGCGTTGAGGGCGAGGATGTTGGTCTGCTCGGCAATGTCGTCGATCAGGCTGACTATGTCGCCGATCTCCTGGGACGATTCGCCCAGGCGCTTGATGCGCTTGGCGGTGTCCTGGATCTGTTCGCGAATGTTGTCCATGCCGTGGATGGTGTTGTGCACCACCTCGTTGCCCTTGTTGGCGATCTCTACCGAACGCTCCGCCACCGCAGAGGATTCGGCGGCGTTGGCCGACACCTGGTCGATGGACTGGGCCATCTGGTTGATCGCGGTGGACGCCTCGGCGATCTGCTGGGCCTGATGCTCCGAGGCCTGGGCCAGGTGCATGGCGGTGGCCTGGGTATCCTGCACCGCGCCGGCAACCTGGCCGGCGGTGAGGTTGATCGTCGCGACCAGATCACGCAACTGGTCGACGGAATAGTTGATGGAATCGGCGATGGTGCCGGTGAAATCTTCGGTGACCGAGGCGGTCACGGTGAGGTCACCGTCGGCCAGGTCTTCGATTTCATCGAGCAGACGCATGATCGCGTTCTGGTTGCGCTCGTTCTTCTCGGCGGTCTCGTGCAGTTGGCGGTTGGTCTCGCGCACCATCACCAGGCCGATCAGGATGATCGAGGTCAACGCCAGCAAGCCCAGCACATAACCGCCGATGGTGTCGAAACTGCGCCCGCTGGCCAGGTTTTCGAAACCGGTGGCCAAGTGCGAGGCCTCATCGAGCAGGGTTTGCGACAGGTTGAAAATATTGCTCGCCGAGGCGCGTACCTGGAACAACTGCGGTGAGGTTTCGAGGATTTCATCCACGGAGCCTGAGACGAATTCGAACAGCTCGGCGATTTCCGTCAGCCGCGCGCGGGCGTCATGGTCTTCGACCTGGGTGATGCGCAGGCCCGGGTTGCCGTTGAGCATGCCATTAAGCACCTGACCGAAACGCGCCGCATCGCGGCCAAAGGCATCGGCGGCCTGCACGGCGGTTTCATCGCCCGCCAGTACCGTGTTGACCGCCCCCAGAATACGCTCGGCCAGCAGCGACTGGCGCTGGGCCAGGGCCACCTGGCTGGCCGGTGCGCCGCGCTGCAGCAGGATGTCGACGACCTTTTCCGATTCCATCTGCAATTGCGGCACGGTTTCGGCCAGGGTCGCCGCCACTTGGTGCAGGGACAGCACGGTCTGTTCGCTGGCGAGGATCGCGTCAGTGTTTTTCAGCAGTGCTTCCCAGTCGGTCTGCACCGCGCGCATTTCGGCGCGTACCGCACCGGGCGCCGCCGGCAGGCCGGTAGCCGGATCGCCTTTTTTCAGGTAACCCCAGCGCTGAGCGAAGTCGTTGCGCGCCTCCCCCAGCAGCTTGAACGCCGCCGCCTTGCCGGCGGCGGCTTCGGTGGCGTTCTTGGCTATACGTTGCGACAGCACACGCAGTTCACCGGCGTGGCCGATGTATTGCTTGTCGTAGGTGGACTGGGTGTTGAGGTACGCGAAGTTGGCGAACAACAGCATGATGAACACGATCAGGGCGATAAACAGCACGATGATCTGTGAGCGGCTGCGCGAGCCGGCCTGGGGTTTGGGCGTGGTAACGGTGGTCATGCGGCGACATCCATGAAGCCTGGGGCCTTGGCCAGAGCGAAGGGGCTGAAGACCTGCCACGGTGGGTCGCCGTCGAACCGGCCCTGGATAAACGGCGCGCCGGGGCCGGCGTTGGCCAGCAAGGCGTCTTGTGCGAAATGCTGCATCCCCACCACCTCGTCCACCAGCAGCCCGACAAACAGATCGTTGTATTCCACCACCAGCACGCGCCGTTGCCTGCGCGCCTTGGACAGCGCAAGCCCGAGGAAACCACCCAGGTCCATCACCGGCAGCAAGCGCCCGCGCAGGTTGGCCACGCCCCTGACCCAGGCCTTGACCCCGGGCATCAGCGTACAGCGAGGCTCATGCAGCACTTCGGCGATTTCACCCATCGGCGCCACATACCACTGTTCACCCAGGCGAAAACCGATACCGCTCCAGCGCTGCAGGCGGGTTTCCTGGGACGGCAGGTCGGCCGCCAGCAAGCGGCAGCGGCGGTCGATGTCCAGCAACAGCTCGAAGGCGGTTTGCGACTCGGTCATGATCGCGAACCTTTAACCGGCCAGCACCTTGTTCAGGGTGGCGATCAGGGTTTCTTCATCCACAGGCTTGGTCAGGTAGTCCTTGGCGCCTTGGCGTGCTCCCCAGATTTTGTCGGTTTCCTGGTCTTTGGTCGTGATGATGATGATCGGGATGGCGTTGGTTTCCGGCTCCTTGGACAGCTGCCGGGTGGCTTGGAAGCCATTGAGACCCGGCATCACGATGTCCATCAGGACCGCATCGGGCTTTTCCTGACGGGCCAGGGCCACGCCGTCCGCGCCGTTTTCGGCCTTGAGCACCTGGTGACCATGCTTTTCCAGCATGCCGGTGAGTTTGTACATTTCAGTCGGCGAATCGTCGACGATCAGAACGCGTGCCATGGTTTTCCCCGCTACATTGGTCGGCGCCAGCCCTTGTGAGGCGGCGTCAGTGTGCTTGTTCTACTGCTGCGAACCCCGGCACATAGGCCTTGATCGCGCTCAGCAGTTCTTCCTTGCTGAAAGGCTTGGTCAAAAACTGATCGACACCCACGATGCGCCCCTTGGCCTTGTCGAACAGGCCGTCCTTGGAGGACAGCATGATCACCGGGATCGACTTGAACGCCGGGTTGTTCTTCACCAGGGCGCAGGTCTGATAACCATCCAGGCGCGGCATCATGATGTCGACAAAGATAATGTGCGGGTGATGATCAACAATCCGGGCCAGGGCATCGAAACCGTCGATGGCCGTGATGACATCGCAGCCCACGTTCTTCAACAGCGTCTCGGCGGTGCGGCGGATGGTTTTCGAATCGTCGATCACCATCACTCTCAAGGCGTTGGAATGCTGTTCCATAGTTGCTCTACCATCGCCACAGCGAATCGGTTTTCGGTGTGTACTGCCTGATGCTTCACAGGATGAGCGCCGCAAGCCATGCAATTCAAGGGCTGCTGCGCCGTGGGAGTCTTTTTAGCACAGTCTCGGGGAGCAATCTATCGAGGCACCCGCCCGGTGGTTTTTCCTTGACCCACAACAGCCGCAGCGCCACTCTGACGCCACTTTTATGCGCCCAATTTGCCAGAGGAAATCCCCCATGAGCGTTCGCGTCGGCATTGTCATGGACCCTATTGCCAGCATTTCCTATAAAAAGGACAGCTCGCTGGCCATGCTCCTGGCCGCCCAGGCCCGCGGCTGGACCCTGTTCTATATGGAACAGCGCGACCTTTACCAGGGCGACGGCGAGGCCCGCGCACGCATGCGCCCGCTGCAGGTGTTTGCCAACCCTGAGAAATGGTTCGAGTTGCAGGACGAAATCGACAGCCCGTTGAGCGACCTGGATGTGATCCTGATGCGCAAGGACCCGCCGTTCGACATGGAGTTTGTCTACTCCACCTACCTGCTGGAGCAGGCCGAGCGCGCCGGTGTGCTGATCGTCAACAAGCCGCAGAGCCTGCGCGACTGCAACGAAAAGCTGTTCGCCACGCTCTTCCCGCAGTGCACGCCGCCGACCGTGGTCAGCCGCCGCGCCGATGTGCTGCGTGAATTTGCCGCCCAGCACGGCGATGTGATCCTCAAGCCGCTGGACGGCATGGGTGGCACCTCGATCTTCCGTCACCGCGCCGGCGACCCGAACCTGTCGGTGATCCTGGAGACCCTGACCGCCCTGGGCACCCAGCAGATCATGGGCCAGGCCTACCTGCCGGCGATCAAGGACGGCGACAAACGCATTCTGATGATCGACGGCGAGCCGGTGGATTACTGCCTGGCGCGGATCCCGGCGGCGGGCGAGACCCGTGGCAACCTGGCGGCCGGTGGTCGTGGCGAGGCACGGCCGTTGTCGGACAAGGACCGCTGGATCGCCAGCCAGGTCGGCCCGACCCTGCGCGAAAAAGGCCTGTTGTTTGTAGGCCTGGACGTAATTGGTGAACACCTCACCGAAATCAACGTCACCAGCCCCACCTGTATCCGTGAGATCGACAATGCATATGGCACGAACATCGGCGAAATGCTGATGGGCGCCATTGAGCGCAAGCTACAAGCCAAGTGACATAGAACAGCCGGACACGCACCAACATTGCGTTATCATGCGCCACCTGTGAAACGCGCGATGTTGGTTTTTTTGTCATGACACTCCCGTCCGATCTGCCCCCCGAACTCTCCCACCGCGGCGTGCGCCCGGCTGATCGGCTCGGATTTACCCTGTTCCTGGCCGCATTGCTTCACCTGGCCGTGCTCCTCGGGGTGGGGTTCACCCTGGTCGAACCCAAGCAGATCACCAAGACCCTGGAAATCACCCTCGCCACGTTCAAGAGCGAAAAGAAGCCTGAAAAAGCGGACTTTCTCGCTCAGGACAACCAGCAAGGCAGCGGCACCCTGGACAAGAAAGCCGTGCCCAAGACCACTGAAGTGGCGCCGTTCCAGGACAACAAGGTGAATAAAGTCACGCCGCCTCCGGCGCCCAAGCCCGAGGTCAAGCAGGCCACGCCCAAGCCTGCGGTGGCCACCGTCGCGCCCAAGCCGCAAAAAGCCCCGACCCAGCGCGAGAAGACCAAGACCGAGCCGACGCCTGAACCGGTGAAGCCGGCGCCGACCTTCGACAGCTCGACGCTGTCCGACGAAATTTCCAGCCTGGAAGCCGAGCTGGCCCATGAGCAACAGCTGTACGCCAAGCGCCCGCGCATCTACCGCTTGAATGCCGCGTCGACCATGCGTGACAAAGGGGCCTGGTATAAGGACGAGTGGCGCAAGAAAGTCGAGCGCATCGGCAACCTCAACTACCCCGAAGAGGCCCGTCGCCAGCAGATTTATGGCAATTTGCGCCTGCTGGTGTCGATCAACCGCGACGGCACGTTATATGAGGTGCAGGTGCTCGAGTCCTCCGGGCAACCGCTGCTGGACCAGGCCGCCCAGCGCATCGTGCGCCTGGCCGCGCCTTTCGCGCCGTTCAGCGGTGACCTGAACGACGTGGACCGCCTGGAAATCATCCGCACCTGGAAATTCGCCAAGGGCGATCGGCTCTCAAGCAACTGACCTTCTGTTGGTCGGGCTCGTTGTGGCGAGGGAGCTTGCTCCCGTTGGTCTGCGCAGCAGACCCAATACATGCACCCATTATTTCCAATTGAAACGCAATGACCGGTTTTAGGGCCGCTTCGCGACCCAGCGGGAGCAAGCTCCCTCGCCACAAGACAGCACAAGGCTCACTCCCGGCTTGTCAGTTCGCCCCTCCAACGCCACACTAGCGGACATGAAAAATGTCAGCCCGACCTACCTCAAGCACCAATTCCTGATCGCCATGCCCCATATGGCCGACCCGAACTTTGCGCAGACCTTGACCTACATCGTCGAGCACACGGCCAACGGTGCCATGGGGTTGGTGGTGAATCGCCCGCAGGAGCTGAACCTGGCCGATATCCTCGAGCAACTGCGCCCAGAGATCGAGCCGCCGGCCCGTTGCCAGCATGTGCCGATCTACATCGGCGGGCCGGTGCAGACCGATCGCGGTTTTGTGCTGCACCCGACCGGGCCGACGTTCCAGGCCACGGTGGACCTGGACGGCGTGTCGCTGTCCACCTCTCAGGACGTGTTGTTTGCGATTGCCGATGGCGTAGGCCCCGAGCAAAGTGTCATCACCCTGGGTTACGCCGGCTGGGAAGCCGGGCAACTGGAAGCAGAACTGGCCAGCAATGCCTGGCTGACCTGTCCGTTCGACGCCGACATCCTGTTCAACACTGCCAGCGAACTGCGCCTGGAAGCGGCCGCCGCCAAGCTGCGGGTCAACCTCAGCCTGTTGACCAGCCAGGCGGGGCACGCTTGATGGCCTTGCGTCTGATCCTGGGTTTTGACTACGGCACCAAACAGATCGGCGTTGCGGTCGGCCAGGTCATCACCGGCCAGGCCCGCGAACTGTGCACCCTCAAGGCCCAGAACGGCATACCGGACTGGAACCAGGTCGAAGCCCTGATCAAGGAATGGAAGCCCGACGCAGTGGTGGTCGGCCTGCCTCTGAACATGGATGGCACCCCCAGCGACATGTGCCTGCGCGCCGAAAAGTTCGCCCGCCGCCTCAACGGCCGCTACAACATCCCCTTCTATACCCACGATGAACGCCTGACCACCTTTGAAGCCAAGGGTGAGCGACGTGACCGTGGCGGGCAGAAGGGCAGCTACCGCGACAACCCTGTGGATGCAATCGCGGCCGCCCTGCTGTTGCAGGGTTGGCTGGATGAAAACACTGCTTTATTTGAATCCTGACTGACGCGGCTTGCCGCGTCTTCTTACGTTTGAGCCCGGAACTTGCCTACAGCAAGGCCCTGAAGGAGCCACCATGAGCCTGCCGAATCCCGCCGAACTGATCAGCCAGATGGCGATACGCCTCAAGGCGCACCTGGAACACCGTGGCATCAGCGAGCCGCGCTTCATCGGCATTCGCACCGGTGGCGTGTGGGTGGCCCAGGCGCTGCTGGAAGCACTGGGCAGCGATTCGCCCCTGGGCACCCTGGACGTATCCTTCTACCGCGACGACTTCAGCCAGAACGGCCTGCACCCGCAAGTGCAACCCTCGGCCCTGCCGTTCGAGGTCGAAGGCCAGCACCTGGTGCTGATCGACGACGTGCTGATGAGCGGCCGCACCATCCGCGCTGCCATGAACGAGCTGTTCGACTACGGCCGCCCAGCCAGCATCACGCTGGTGTGCCTGCTCGACCTGGACGCCGGCGAACTGCCGATCAGCCCGGACGTGGTCGGTGCCACGCTGTCCCTTGAGGCCAGCCAGCGAGTAAAATTGTCCGGTCCTACGCCGCTCGAACTCGAACTGCAAGACCTTGCCCTTTAAACCGCCTTGTAAAGAGTCCCCGCGATGACGCCTCTAGATGCCAAGCGCCCGCTGCAGCTCAATGCTCAGGGCCAGTTGCAACACTTCTTGTCCCTCGACGGTTTGCCCCGCGAACTGCTCACCGAGATCCTCGACACCGCCGACTCGTTCCTCGAAGTCGGTGGCCGGGCGGTGAAGAAGGTCCCGCTGCTACGCGGCAAAACCATCTGCAACGTGTTCTTCGAGAACTCCACGCGCACCCGCACCACCTTTGAACTGGCGGCCCAGCGGCTGTCGGCCGACGTAATCACGCTGAACGTGTCCACCTCATCGGCGAGCAAGGGCGAGACCCTGCTCGACACCCTGCGCAACCTGGAAGCCATGGCCGCCGACATGTTCGTGGTGCGCCACGGTGACTCCGGCGCCGCGCATTTCATCGCCGAGCACGTGTGCCCGCAGGTGGCGATCATCAACGGCGGCGACGGCCGCCACGCCCACCCGACCCAGGGCATGCTCGATATGCTCACCATCCGTCGGCACAAGGGCAGCTTTGAAAACCTCTCGGTGGCCATCGTCGGCGACATCCTGCACTCGCGGGTGGCGCGTTCGAACATGCTCGCGCTCAAAGCCCTGGGATGCCCGGATATCCGCGTGATCGCACCGAAAACCCTGCTGCCTATCGGTATCGAGCAGTACGGCGTGAAGGTCTACACCGACATGGCCACGGGCCTCAAGGATGTGGACGTGGTGATCATGCTGCGCCTGCAACGAGAGCGCATGGCCGGTGGCCTGCTGCCGAGCGAAGGTGAATTCTACCGCCTGTTCGGCCTCACCACCGCGCGCCTGGCCGGCGCCAAGCCGGATGCCATCGTGATGCACCCGGGCCCGATCAACCGAGGGGTGGAGATTGAGTCGGCGGTGGCCGACGGTAACCAGTCGGTGATCCTCAACCAGGTCACCTACGGCATCGCCGTGCGCATGGCGGTGTTGTCCATGGCCATGAGCGGGCAAACCGCGCAACGTCAATTCGAGCAGGAGAACGCCCAGTGAAGCTCAGCATTCTTGGCGCGCGCGTTATCGATCCGGCCACTGGCCTGGACGCCGTTACTGACCTTCATCTGGAAGCCGGCAAGATCATCGCTATCGGCGCCGCCCCCGGCGGTTTCACCGCGGTCGAGACCCTTGATGCCACTGGCCTGGTAGCCGCCCCTGGGCTGGTAGACCTCAACGTCGCCCTGCGCGAACCGGGTTACAGCCGCAAAGGCAGCATCGCCAGCGAAACCCGTGCCGCTGCGGCCGGCGGCGTGACCAGCCTGTGCTGCCCGCCGCACACCAAGCCGGTGCTGGACACCTCGGCCGTGACCGAGCTGATCCTCGACCGCGCCCGTGAAGCCGGCAATTGCAAAGTGTTCCCCATCGGCGCCCTGAGCAAAGGCCTCGAAGGCGAACAGCTTGCAGAACTCATTGCACTGCGCGACGCCGGCTGCGTGGCGTTCGGCAACGGCCTGCAAGGTTTCCGCAGTACACGCACGCTGTGCCGCGCCCTGGAATACGCGGCCACCTTCGATTTGACGGTGATCTTCCATTCCCAGGACCGCGACCTGGCCGAAGGTGGCCTGGCCCATGAAGGCGCCGTGGCCAGCTTCCTCGGCCTGCCGGGCATTCCGGAAACCGCCGAAACCGTGGCCCTGGCCCGCGACCTGTTGCTGGTGGAGCAAAGCGGCGTGCGCGCGCACTTCAGCCAGCTGACCAGCGCCCGTGGTGTGGCCCTGATCGCCCAGGCCCAGGCCCGTGGCCTGCCGGTAACGGCGGATGTGGCGTTGTATCAATTGATTCTGACGGACGAGGCGCTGATCGACTTCTCCAGCCTGTACCACGTGCAGCCGCCGCTGCGCACCCTGGCCGACCGCGAGGGTTTGCGCGCGGCAGTGAAGTCCGGTGTGGTCTCGGCGATTTCCAGCCACCATCAGCCCCACGAGCGTGACGCCAAGCTGGCGCCGTTTGGCGCGACAGAACCGGGCATCAGCAGCGTCGAGCTGTTGCTGCCATTGGCCATGACGTTGGTGGAAGACGGTTTGCTGGACTTGCCGACGCTGCTGGCACGCCTGAGCGCCGGACCGGCTGAGGCGTTGCGCCTGCCGGCGGGTAAGTTGGCGGTGGGTGCGGCGGCGGACCTGGTGCTGTTTGATCCGGCCAGCTCCACGATTGCCGGGGAACACTGGCTGTCCAAGGGTGAGAACTGCCCGTTCATCGGGCATAGCCTGCCGGCGAGCGTACGCTACACCCTGGTGGATGGGCGCATCAGCTACCAGGCCTGAACCGCTCTAAAGCGGACACAGTAACAAGTGGGGGGGGGCTTGCTCCCGATATAGGTGGATCAGTCACAGATGCAGTGACTGACACTGCGCTATCGGGAGCAAGTCGAATCGTCGCACCGCCCCTCCCACATTTGGTTCTGCAGTATGGCTGAGAGATCAACGTCCGCCATTACGCTCGGCATTGCGGATCGAAATCTGCGTGTTCAACGTCCAGAAGTCATACAGCACCCCGACCAGGAACAAACCGCCGGTCAACAGGTAGATCAGGCCGGAGATCCACTTGCCCTGGTACATGCGGTGCACGCCGAATACCCCGAGAAACGCCAATAGGATCCAGGCCACGTTGTATTCGATGGGCCCGGCGGTAAAGCGCAGGTCGGCTTCACGGTCCATGGCCGGGATCAGGAACAGGTCGATCAGCCAGCCGATACCCAAAAGCCCCAGGGTAAAAAACCAGATCGTACCGGTGACGGGCTTGCCGTAATAAAAGCGATGCGCCCCGGTAAATCCGAAAATCCATAGCAGGTAGCCAATCACCTTGCTGTGAGTGTCTTGATGCGGGCCAACCTGTTGATAGGTGTTCATGGAGTACCTCATTTGGGTCGATAGATAAATTTTTTCACTTTCTTTGTGACTTTTTTACAAGCGCCCGACGTACGGTAAATGGTATCTTCCCTGCCCTGAAAGCCTTATGCCACCTGACTTGTGTAGGACAATTGCGGCGAATCGTCGCGTTTTTCCTGATTTTGACCGCAAGGTTCAGTCGACAAACGGCCTGAGAACGGCACAAAAAGCTGTTATAAAGTTGCGCGCAAACCCATAAGAGCCACGCCTAATGCGACCATTTTTCAAGACATGGCTAACCATTTGCCTATTAATGCCATTGGCCGCCCACGCCACCAATCGTGAGCAACGACTTCCGAACGTTAACGGTTTCACCCCTAAAGTTCACAGCACACCCAGCACCGCCAAGTCGGTAAAGCCGACCGTCAGCCGCCCAACTCAACTGAGCAAGGCCCACGGTAAAGCAGCTCCCGGCCTGATGGCTGTCAACACCAAGCAAAGCAGCACCGTGCTCAGCCGCGCCGTCAACGTGCTCGGTACACCTTATCGTTGGGGCGGCAGCAGCCCAAGTAAAGGGTTCGACTGCAGCGGCCTGGTGAAATACGCGTTTAACGACGTAAAAGCCGTGGATTTGCCGCGCACCTCCAATGCCATGGCCGCCGGCCACGGGCAGAAGGTGGATCGCAAGGACTTGAAGCCGGGCGACCTGCTGTTCTTCAAACTCAAGAGCCGCCAGGTGAACCACGTTGCCATCTACCTGGGCAACGACCGCTTCATCCACGCACCGCGTCGTGGCAAGTCGGTGAGCATTGACACGCTGAAAAAGCCGTTCTGGGACAAGAACTACGTGATTGCCAAGCGGGTTCTGCCCAAAGAGCAGAACAGCAACCTGCGGATCGTGCAACGCTGATCTTCAGCTGAAATGCAGTAACCAATGTGGGAGGGGCTTGCCCTCTCCCACATTTGGATCGCCTTATATCTCCCCGATCCTATATATCTGCAGGCACCCTCGCCTTCTCCCGAGCCGCCTCCCGGCTGATCACCCCCTCCCCGACCAACGCCTTCAAACTCATATCCAACGTTTTCATCCCCAACGCCCCACCGGTCTGAATGGCCGAGACCATCTGCGCCACCTTGTCCTCGCGGATCAGGTTCCGAATGGCCGGTGTGCCCAGCATGATTTCATGGGCCGCCACGCGCCCGCCGCCGAGTTTTTTCACCAGCACCTGGGACACCACCGCTTGCAGCGACTCCGACAGCATCGAGCGCACCATGGCCTTTTCGCCTGCCGGAAACACGTCCACCAAGCGATCCACGGTTTTCGCCGCCGAGGTTGTGTGCAGCGTGCCGAAGACCAGGTGCCCGGTCTCGGCAGCCGTCAACGCCAGGCGGATGGTTTCCAGGTCGCGCAACTCGCCTACCAGGATCACGTCCGGGTCTTCGCGCAGCGCCGAGCGTAGCGCTACCGAAAAACTGTGCGTATCACGGTGCACCTGACGCTGGTTGATCAGCGCGGTTTTCGGCGTGTGGATAAATTCGATCGGATCTTCCAGCGTGAGGATGTGCTGGCGCCGATGCTGATTGAGGTAGTCGATCATCGCAGCCAGGGTGGTGGACTTGCCGGAGCCGGTGGGCCCGGTCACCAGCACCAGGCCGCGGGGCAACTGGGCGATGCGCTGGAATACTTCCCCAAGGCCCAGACTCTCCAGGCTTTGGACCTCGGTCGGGATGGTGCGAAACACTGCGCCCATGCCGCGCTCCTGCTGGAACACGTTTACCCGGAACCGCGCCACACCGGGCAGCTCGAACGCGAAGTCCGTTTCAAGAGATGTTTCGAAATCCTTTTGTTGATGCTCGTTGAGCAGCGGGCTTAACAAGTCCGCCACTTGACGGGCTGCCAGCCTTGGCCAATCCAGGGGCCAAACCTCGCCATCGATCCTCAGCATGGGTGCCAGGCCGGCCGAGAGATGCAGGTCGGAGGCGCCCCGGCGCACGCCAACCGTCAGCAATTCAGTGATATCCATAGGGCTTTCCATTTCCAGTAGAATGCCGCGGACTCCATATCCACGGGCGCATCTTGAATGTCGACGATAGCAGACAATATCGGCCAGGTTAGCCGGCGCATCCGCGCTGCAGCCGACGCCGTGCAACGTGACGCAAACAGCATCCACCTGCTGGCCGTGAGCAAGACCAAACCCGCGCAAGCCGTTCGCGAAGCCTATGCCGCCGGGATGCGCGACTTCGGCGAGAACTATCTGCAGGAAGCCTTGGGCAAACAGGCCGAATTGACCGACCTGCCCTTGAGTTGGCACTTCATCGGCCCCATTCAATCGAACAAGACTCGCGCGATCGCCGAGAACTTCGCCTGGGTGCATTCCGTGGACCGTCTGAAAATCGCACAACGCTTGTCCGAACAACGCCCGGCCGACCTGCCGCCGCTGAATATCTGCATCCAGGTCAACGTCAGCGGCGAAGCCAGCAAGTCCGGCTGCACGCCCGCCGACCTGCCGGCCCTGGCCAATGCGATCAGCGCCCTGCCTCGCTTGAAGCTGCGCGGTTTGATGGCGATTCCCGAGCCGACAGAAGATCGGGCCGAGCAAGATGCGGCGTTCGCCACCGTGCGCGAGCTGCAAGCCGGTTTGAACCTGCCGCTCGACACACTTTCCATGGGCATGAGCCACGACCTTGAGTCGGCCATCGCCCAAGGCGCCACCTGGGTGCGGATCGGTACCGCATTGTTTGGCGCCCGCGACTACGGCCAGCCTTGAAATGGCTGACTTCCATCTAGCTAAGGACCTGTCATGACAGACACGCGTATTGCCTTTATCGGCGCCGGTAACATGGCGGCCAGCCTGATCGGCGGCCTGCGGGCCAAAGGCCTGGACGCCGCGCAGATCCGCGCCAGCGATCCGGGGGCCGACACCCGCGCCCGCATCAGTGCCGAACACGGTATCGAGACCTTTGCCGACAACGCCGAGGCCATCCAGGGCGTCGACGTGATCGTGCTGGCGGTCAAGCCGCAAGCCATGAAGGCCGTGTGCGAAAGCCTGCGCCCGAGCCTGCAGCCGCACCAACTGGTGGTGTCCATCGCAGCCGGTATTACCTGCGCCAGTATGAACCACTGGCTTGGCGCCCAGCCGATCGTGCGCTGCATGCCCAACACCCCGTCGCTGCTGCGCCAGGGTGTGAGTGGCCTGTACGCCACCGCCCAAGTGAGCGCCGCACAACGCGAGCAGGCGCAGGTGCTGCTGTCCGCCGTGGGCATCGCCCTGTGGCTGGAACAGGAGCAGCAACTGGACGCGGTCACCGCCGTGTCCGGCAGCGGCCCGGCGTACTTCTTCCTGCTGATCGAAGCCATGACCGCCGCCGGCGTGAAACTGGGCCTCTCCAAGGAAGTGGCTGAGCAACTGGCCGAGCAAACCGCACTGGGCGCCGCGAAGATGGCCGTCGCCAGTGACGTGGACGCTGCCGAGTTGCGCCGTCGCGTCACTTCCCCAGGGGGCACCACACAAGCCGCCATCGAATCGTTCCAGGCCGGGGGCTTTGAAGCCCTGGTGGAAAAAGCACTGGGTGCCGCGGCACATCGTTCGGCCGAAATGGCCGAACAGCTGGGCAAATAGTCGTCTCCCTACGAAGGAATACATGATGCTTGGACTCAATAGTGCCCTCATCTTCATCATCCAGACCTTGGGCAGCCTGTACCTGCTGATCGTGCTGATGCGTTTTATCCTGCAACTGGTGCGGGCGAACTTCTATAACCCGCTGTGCCAGTTCGTGGTGAAGGCCACCCAGCCGCTGCTCAAGCCACTGCGCCGGGTGATCCCGAGCATGTTCGGCCTGGACATGTCGTCGCTGGTGCTGGCGCTGCTGTTGCAGATTCTGTTGTTCATGGTGGTCCTCCTGCTGCTCATGGGCTATGTGCCCCTCACGCCGCTGCTGTTGCCATGGGCGCTGATTGGCATCTTCTCGCTGTTTTTGAAGATCATTTTCTGGTCGATGATCATCAGCGTGATTCTGTCGTGGGTCGCTCCCGGCAGCCGCAGCCCTGGTGCCGAACTGGTCTACCAGATCACCGAGCCGGTGCTGGCACCGTTCCGCCGCTGGATCCCGAACCTGGGCGGCCTGGATATCTCGCCGATCTTCGCGTTTATCGCGATCCAACTCATACAGGGCTGGGTGATCCCGTACGTGGCTGATTACGCGGGTATGCCCAAGGAACTGTTTGGGCTGATCTGACGCGGATCATAATGTGGGAGGGGGCAATTCGAATCGTCGCACCGCCCCTCCCACATTTTGTATCTGTGTACCGGCGCAGACCTTCGCTTGCCGCTAGGGTCCCCGCTCTTTAGACTTACGCCTCATTTAAACGAGAGCAGGGTCGATGCCAGCTGTCTTTCCCCCCGATTCTGTTGGACTGGTCGCCCCCCAAGTGGCGCACTTCAGCGAACCGCTGGCCCTGGCCTGCGGGCGTTCGCTGCCAGCCTATGACCTCATCTACGAAACCTACGGCCAACTGAACGCCACGGCGAGCAACGCGGTGCTGATCTGCCATGCCCTGTCCGGTCATCATCACGCCGCCGGTTTCCATTCTGTCGACGAGCGCAAGCCCGGCTGGTGGGACAGCTGCATCGGCCCCGGCAAGCCCATCGACACCACCCAGTTCTTTGTGGTCAGCCTGAACAACCTCGGCGGTTGCAACGGCTCCACCGGCCCCAGCAGCCTCAACCCGGAAACCGGCAAGCCGTTCGGCGCCGACTTCCCGGTGCTCACCGTGGAAGACTGGGTGCACAGCCAGGCGCGCCTGGCCGATCTGCTCGGCATCAACCAGTGGGCGGCGGTGATCGGCGGCAGCCTGGGCGGCATGCAGGCACTGCAGTGGACCATCACTTACCCGGATCGCGTGCGCCATTGCCTGGCAATCGCCTCGGCCCCCAAATTGTCGGCGCAGAACATCGCCTTCAACGAAGTGGCGCGCCAGGCGATCCTCACCGACCCCGAGTTCCACGGCGGCTCGTTCCAGGAAGCGGGCGTGATCCCCAAGCGCGGCTTGATGCTGGCGCGGATGGTCGGGCATATCACTTACCTGTCCGACGATTCCATGGGCGAGAAATTCGGCCGTGGCCTCAAGAGCGAAAAGCTCAACTACGACTTCCACAGCGTCGAGTTCCAGGTGGAAAGCTACCTGCGCTATCAGGGCGAGGAGTTCTCGGGGCGTTTCGACGCCAATACCTACCTGTTGATGACCAAGGCCCTGGACTATTTCGACCCGGCGGCCAGCTTTGATGACGACCTGGCGAAAACCTTCGAGCACGCCACGGCGAAGTTCTGCGTGATGTCGTTCACTACCGACTGGCGCTTCTCGCCCGCGCGCTCCCGTGAGCTGGTGGATGCCCTGATGGCCGCGCGCAAAGACGTCTGCTACCTGGAAATCGATGCACCACAAGGCCACGACGCCTTCCTGATCCCGATCCCGCGCTACCTGCAGGCGTTTCGCAACTACATGAACCGAATCACGCTTATATGAATTGCTTACGCTTTGGGAGAACGCCATGAGAGCCGACCTGGAAATCATCCAAGACTGGATCCCCGCCGGCAGCCGCGTGCTCGACCTCGGCTGCGGCGATGGCGAACTGCTGAGCTGGTTGCGCGACCACAAGCAAGTGACCGGCTATGGCCTGGAAAACGACCCGGATAACATCGCCCAGTGCGTGGCCAAGGGCATCAACGTGATCGAGCAGGACCTGGACAAGGGCCTGGGCAACTTTGCCAGCAACAGCTTCGATATCGTCGTCATGACCCAGGCCCTGCAAGCGGTGCACTACCCGGACCGGATCCTCGATGAAATGCTGCGCGTAGGTCGCCAATGCATCATCACCTTTCCCAATTTCGGGCACTGGCGCTGCCGCTGGTACCTGGCCACCAAGGGCCGCATGCCGGTGTCGGACTTCCTGCCATACACCTGGTACAACACGCCGAACATCCACTTCTGCACCTTCGAAGACTTCGAAGCACTGTGCGGCGAGCGCGAAGCCAAGGTGATCAACCGCCTGGCCGTCGATCAACAGCATCGCCACGGCTGGGCGAGTAAGCTATGGCCCAATTTGTTGGGTGAAATCGGAATTTACCGGGTCAGCAGCCCTGGCCTGACCGAACACAAGATTGCCGTCTAATCATTATCAAGAGGGACGATCATGAGTCGTTTGGCTATTTTTCTACTGACCGCATGCCTGGGCGCCAACGCCATGGCTGCGGACACTATCGACGCTAATCGCAAGAAAGACTTCGGTGACATCACCGTTCACTACAACACCTTTACCTCAAGCTTCCTGCCACCCGAAACCGCCCAGAAAGTCGGCGTGGTGCGCAGCAAGGAGAAGGGCTTGATCAATGTGACGGTGATCAAGGGCGTGACCCCGGTCGCGGCCCAGGTGACCGGTACCATCAAGGACCTGGGCGGCAAGAGCGAGATTCTCACGTTCAAGCAAATCGAAGAGAAAAGCGGGATCAGCTACCTTGCGCCCTACTCCGTGACGCTGCGGGAATACAAGACGTTTACCATCAACGTTGAAACGGGCGGCAAGGCCCACAGTTTCCAATTCAACCAAGAACTGTTTCCGGCCAACTGATGACTCTTACACAACTCGTACTGGCCAGCCATAACGCCGGCAAACTCAAAGAACTGCAGGCCATGCTCGGTGAGTCCGTGCGACTGTGCTCAATCGGCGAGTTCAGCCAGGTCGAGCCGGAAGAAACCGGCCTGTCATTTGTCGAGAACGCCATCCTCAAGGCCCGCAATGCCGCACGCATTTCAGGCCTGCCGGCGCTGGCGGATGACTCCGGCCTGGCCGTGGACTTCCTCGGCGGCGCGCCGGGCATCTACTCCGCGCGTTACGCCGGTGGCCAGGGCGATGCGGCCAATAACGCCAAGCTGCTCGAGGCCCTCAGGGATGTGCCGGACGCGATGCGTGGCGCGCAGTTCGTCTGCGTGCTGGCCCTGGTGCGGCATGCCGATGACCCGTTACCGATCCTTTGCGAAGGCCTGTGGCACGGGCGCATCCTGCATGCAGCCAGCGGTGACCACGGTTTTGGCTATGACCCGCTGTTCTGGGTGCCGGAGCGCAATGTCTCCAGCGCCGAGCTAAGCCCCGCCGACAAGAACCAGATCAGCCACCGCGCCCGTGCAATGGATCTGCTGCGCCAACGCCTGGGCCTGAAATGACCCACGACACTCCGGCGCTGCCGCTGATCCATGGCGGCGCGCAAACACCTCGGGCGAGCCTGCCGGTGCTGCCGCCCCTGGCGCTGTATATCCACATCCCGTGGTGCGTGCGCAAATGCCCTTATTGCGACTTCAACTCCCATACCGCAAGCCAAGTGCTACCAGAGGAAGAGTACGTAGACGCCCTGCTGGATGACCTCGACCAGGATCTGCACGCCGTTTACGGGCGGGAGCTGAGCTCGATCTTCTTTGGCGGCGGTACGCCCAGCCTGTTCAGCGCAGCGGCACTGGGCCGTCTGCTCAAGGGTGTGGAAGCCCGGATCCCGTTTGCCGGCGACATCGAGATCACTCTGGAGGCCAACCCCGGCACCTTCGAACAAGAGAAGTTCGTGGCGTACCGCAAGCTGGGGATCAACCGCCTGTCCATCGGCGTCCAGAGCTTCCAGCAGGAAAAACTCGAGGCGCTGGGCCGCATCCACAATGGTGACGAGGCGGTGCGCGCCGCCGGCATGGCGCGCCAGGCCGGGTTCGATAACTTCAACCTCGACCTGATGCACGGTTTGCCAAACCAGTCCCTGGACGACGCCCTGAGCGACCTGCGCCAAGCCATCGCACTCAAGCCCACGCATTTGTCGTGGTACCAGTTGACCCTGGAACCCAACACCGTGTTCTGGAACCAGCCGCCCGTGCTGCCGGAGGACGACACCCTGTGGGATATCCAGGAAGCCGGCCAGGCACTGCTCGCCGAACACGGTTACCGGCAATATGAAGTGTCGGCCTATGCCCAACCGGGCCGCCCGGCGCGGCATAACCTGAACTACTGGAGCTTCGGCGACTTTATCGGCATCGGCGCCGGCGCGCATGGCAAGCTCAGCCACTCGGACGGGCGCATCGTGCGTACCTGGAAGACCCGGGCGCCGAAGGACTACCTGAACCCGGCCAAACCCTTCCAGGCCGGCGCGAAGGAGCTGACCAACGAAGAGCTGCCCTTTGAGTTCCTGATGAACGCCCTGCGCCTTACCGAGGGTGTCGAAGCCAGACTCTACGCCGAGCGCACCGGCCTCGATCTGGCCAGTCTCGCTGAAGGCCGCCGCGAGGCAGAACAAAGTGGCTTAATGCAGGTCGAACCCTCACGCCTGGCGGCGACCGACCGCGGGCAACTCTTTCTCAATGACCTGTTGCAGACGTTTTTGAGCTGACGCTCTTAAGGAAATCGAATGGATTTGGTACTCGACCTGCTCGCCACCGTATCCCGCTGGAGCCGCAGCAACCTGTCGGAAATTTCACTGGCCCTCGTCGGCTGCTTGCTGGTGCTGTTCGGCGCCGACATCAAGGGCTGGGTCGAAGCGCGCCTGGGCAGCATCGCCGGCGCCTTGCGCGTTCCCTTGATGGCGCTGCTGTGCATGATTGGCAGCGGCGCGGCGTTGATCTACGCCACGCCGTGGATTGTGCGGGGGTTGAGCCAGTTCAATAACTACAGCCTGGCGCCGGTGTTGGTGGTGGTGCTGGTGTTGATTGGGGTAGTGGCTGACCGCCGCTGATCTCAAATCCAACACAAAACAACTGTGGGAGGGGCAAGCCCCTCCCACATTTTTTACCGCATTCCAAGTGGCTGGTTTGTCAGTCGACTTTCTCGAACTTCAAATCCCACACCCCATGCCCCAACCGCTCACCACGGCGTTCAAACTTGGTGATCGGACGCTCTGCCGGGCGCGGCACACATTTACCGTCTTCGGCCAGGTTGCGGTAGCCCGGAGCGACGTTCATCACTTCCAGCATGTATTCGGCATACGGTTCCCAGTCGGTGGCCATGTGCAGGATGCCGCCGACTTTCAGCTTGCTGCGCACCAGCTCGGCGAAGGACGCCTGGACGATGCGGCGCTTGTGGTGACGGGCTTTGTGCCAAGGGTCGGGGAAGAACAGCATCAGGCGGTCGAGGCTGTTGTCGGCGATGCAGCGGTTGAGCACTTCGATCGCGTCGCAGTCGTAGACCCGCAGGTTGGTAAGGCCCTGGGTCAGCACGCCGTTGAGCAGCGCGCCGACACCGGGACGGTGCACTTCCACGCCGATAAAGTCCTGGTCCGGCGCGGCAGCGGCCATTTCCAGCAGGGAGTGCCCCATGCCGAAGCCGATTTCCAGGGAGCGTGGCGCCGAGCGGCCGAACACCTGGTCGTAATCCACCGGCGCGTCGGCCAACGGCAACACGAACAGTGGCGTGCCTTGCTCCAGGCCTTTTTGCTGGCCTTCGGTCATGCGGCCGGCGCGCATCACAAAACTCTTGATGCGGCGATGCTTGGACTCGTCGCCTGCTTCCAGGGTGTTCGGCGTTTCGTTTGATTCAGTCATCAATGGCTCTTACTTGATCAGACCATCCAGCGGCGAAGAGGCGCTGGCGTAGAGTTTTTTCGGCATGCGCCCGGCGAGGTAGGCCAGGCGGCCCGCGACGATGGCGTGGTTCATGGCTTGCGCCATCATGATCGGTTGCTGGGCATGGGCGATGGCCGAGTTCATCAGCACCGCGTCGCAGCCCAGTTCCATGGCGATGGTTGCGTCGGAGGCAGTGCCCACGCCTGCATCCACCAGCACCGGGATCGTGGCTTCTTCGAGGATGATCTGCAGGTTGTAGGGGTTGCAGATCCCCAGGCCCGAACCGATCAGACCGGCCAGCGGCATCACTGCGATGCAGCCGATTTCTGCCAGTTGACGGGCAATGATCGGGTCATCACTGGTGTAGACCATCACGTCGAAGCCTTCCTTGACCAGGGTTTCGGCGGCCTTGAGGGTTTCGATCACGTTGGGGAACAGGGTTTTCTGGTCGGCCAGCACTTCCAGCTTTACCAGGTTGTGGCCATCGAGCAGCTCACGGGCCAGGCGGCAGGTGCGCACGGCTTCGATGGCATCGTAGCAACCGGCGGTGTTCGGCAGGAAGGTATAGCGGTCCGGCGACAGCACTTCGAGCAGGTTTGGCTCGCCCTCGATCTGGCCGAGGTTGGTGCGGCGCACGGCGAAGGTCACGATTTCGGCACCCGAGGCTTCGATGGCCAGGCGGGTTTCTTCCATGTCGCGGTACTTGCCGGTACCGACCAGCAGACGGGACTGGTAGGTACGACCGGCCAGGACGAAAGGCTTGTCGCTACGAACGATGCTCATGGGAAATCCTCGTAATGGGGTGAGGTTCTGCAGAATTCGGGCAGGCGACTAGCCGCCGCCAATGGCGTGGACCACTTCGACCCGGTCACCGTCGCTGAGCGCGGTGCCTTCGTGCTGGCTGCGCGGGACGATATCCAGGTTGAGCTCCACTGCGACGCGACGCCCGGTCAGTTCCAGGCGGGTCAGCAGGGCCGCGACGGTTTCGCCGTCGGGCAGTTCAAAGGGTTCGCCGTTCAACTGAATGCGCATGCCACGGGCCGCCATCGTTTTTAGGGGCCAGCATTCTAGCCCGATTGGGGCCAGAAGGTCAGCTCCAAGCGTCAAGCGGTCACAGCTGCAGGCGCCAGGCGAACAGACCGAGGAAGAACCAACCGAGCAAGAAGGCCAGGCCGCCGAGCGGCGTGATGATGCCGAGTTTGCTGATGCCGGTCAGGGTCAGCACGTACAGGCTGCCGGAAAACAACAGGATACCGACCACGAACGAGATGCCGGCCCAAGTCACCAGGCGGCCCGGCAGGTGCGCGGCCAACAACGCGACGCCGAACAGGGCCAGGGTGTGCACAAGTTGGTAAGTCACGCCCGTGTGGAAGATCGCCAGGTATTCGGCGCTCAGGCGGTTTTTCAGGCCGTGAGCGGCGAAGGCGCCGAGGGCCACACCGGTGAAGCCGAAAAAGGCAGCCAGCATCAGAAAGCTACGCAGCATGAGGAACTCCAGTCAGACTCATCGGGCAGGGTCTGTATAATGGCCCGCTCAACGGGTTCGGCCAAGCCATCTCTATGCTGCGTCTCCTCTTCAAACGCTTTCTCAACGTCGTGAAATGGTTTGCCATCGGCAGTGTCTTGCTGGTGCTGCTGTTGCGTATCGTCCCGCCGCCGTTCACTGCGCTGATGGTGGAGCGCAAGATCGAATCCTGGTTCGACGGCGAGCCCATCGACCTGCAACGCACCTGGGTGCCGTGGGACGAGATTTCCGATGATCTCAAAGTCGCGGTGATGGCCGGTGAAGACCAGCGTTTCCCGCAGCATTGGGGCTTCGACTTCGGCGCAATCCAGGCGGCGATCCAGCACAACGAGCGCGGCGGTTCGATTCGCGGCGCCAGCACGTTGAGCCAACAGGTGTCGAAAAACCTGTTCCTGTGGGCCGGTCGCAGTTATCTGCGCAAGGGCCTGGAGGCGTGGTTTACCGGGTTGATCGAGGTGTTGTGGCCCAAGCAACGGATTCTTGAGGTGTACCTCAACAGCGTGGAATGGGATGAGGGCGTGTTTGGTGCCGAAGCGGCGGCGCGGCATCATTTTGGGGTGAGCGCTAAAGGGCTTTCGCGGCAGCAGGCAAGCTACTTGGCTGCCGTATTGCCGAACCCGCGCGTCTGGAGCGCCAGCCATCCAACCGCCTATGTGGCGCGGCGGGCGGCGTGGATTCGTCAACAGATGAGCCAGTTGGGTGGGGACGGTTATCTCGTGGAACTGAACAACTCCCGCAAAGCCCCCTGGTCGGACTGACACAACACACAAACAAATATGGGAGGGGCAAGCCCCTCCCACATTTCTGACCCAGTGTTACCCGCTGGGTTAAGCGGCGATCGACAGCTTCAACTTGTTCATCGCGCTTTTCTCAAGCTGACGAATGCGCTCGGCCGACACGTTGTACTTCTGGGCGAGGTCGTGCAGCGTGGCTTTTTCTTCCGCCAGCCAGCGCTGGTAAAGAATGTCACGGCTGCGGTCGTCCAGCACTTCCAGGGCTTCGTGCAGGTTGTGGTTGGAGTTGTCGCTCCAGTCGGCATCTTCCAGTTGACGCGCCGGGTCGTACCGGTGGTCTTCCAGGTAGTTGGCCGGCGATTGGAAGGCGCTGTCGTCGTCCGCTTCGGCGGCCGGGTCGAAGGCCATGTCATGGCCGGTCAGGCGACTTTCCATCTCGCGCACTTCGCGAGGCTCAACGCCAAGGCTTTCGGCCACGCGGTGGACTTCCTCATTATTCAGCCACGCCAGGCGTTTCTTCTGGCTGCGCAGGTTGAAGAACAGTTTGCGCTGGGCCTTGGTGGTCGCCACTTTCACGATGCGCCAGTTGCGCAGGATGAACTCGTGGATTTCCGCCTTGATCCAGTGAACCGCGAACGACACCAGGCGCACACCCATTTCCGGGTTGAAGCGCTTGACCGCCTTCATCAGGCCGACGTTGCCTTCCTGGATCAGGTCAGCCTGGGCCAGGCCGTAGCCGCTATAGCTACGGGCGATATGTACGACAAAACGCAGGTGGGCGAGCACCATCTGCCGAGCCGCCCCCAAATCCTGCTCATAGTAGAGACTCTCGGCCAGTTCACGCTCCTGCTCGGGTGTCAGCAATGGAATGCTGTTGACCGTGTGCACATAGGCCTCCAGGTTCGCACCCGGGACCAAGGCATAAGCAGGTTGCAAAGAAGTGGTCATACGAAAAAACCTCCGACTCACATAACTCGTGCAGTTCAGCACTGCGAAAATTGACCTGGGAACCGTAGGACAAGTTCCCTAAACCGCTGATACGGTCAATACAAACGAAACCACATTAATCTGGCATTAACTACTTCGGCGCCAGCTCGCGTAAATGCCGTGCGACCGCAATCCAGGCACCGATATAACCCAACAATACCGCGCCAAGCAAGAGACTCAGACCATCGGCTACCGGCACACCGGCCAGGGCAAAATCGCTGCCGTACAAGCCGGCGAGTCCGACAACCGCGTCGTTCAACCAGTTCAGGCCAAAAGCCAGCACGGCCCAGGACAAAACCCCCGCACCCAAGCCATAAAGCGCGCCCATGTACAGAAAAGGCCGACGCACATAGCTGTCTGTGCCGCCGACCAGTTTAATCACTTCTATCTCGGTGCGGCGGTTTTCAATATGAAGACGAATGGTATTACCTATCACCAAAAGTAATGCAGACACCAACAACACGGTCAGGCCAAACACAAAGCGGTCACCCAGCTTGAGGATGGCGGCCAGACGCTCTACCCAGACTAGGTCAAGTTGCGCCTGTTGCACCTTGGGCATCTCCGCGAGTTTTTGTCGCAGGGCTTCCAGCGCCGTTTTGTCGACCTCGTTCGGCGTCACCAGCACCACGCCCGGCAGCGGGTTCTGCGGCAGTTCCTTGAGCGCCTCGCCCAGGCCGGACTGCTGCTGGAACTCCTCAAGGGCCTGGTCGCGGCTGACGTACTCGGCATCCGCCACGCCCGGCATGTTCTTGATGTCGTCGCGCAGCGCCTCGCCTTGCTGGGGGCTGGCGTCGAGGTTGAGGTACAACGAAATCTGCGCCGCGCGCTGCCAGGAACCGCCCAGGCGCTCGACATTATTGAGCAGCAGCGACAAGCCCATCGGCAGGCTCAAGGCCACGGCCATTACCAGGCAGGTGAAAAAGCTGCCGATCGGCTGCTTGCCCAGACGGCGCAGGCTGTCGAGCAGGCTGGCGCGATGGCTTTCGATCCAGGCGCGCAGCAGGGTGCCGAAGTCCGGACCGTCATCGTCGTCATGCTTTTTCTTTTTCGGTTGCGGGTCGGCCGGTTTCGGCGCCACGCGTTCGGATACTTTAGGGCTGCGTGTAGCACTCATACTCCGGCCTCCCCGTCACCGATCAGGCGACCGCGTTGCAGGGTCAGCATGCGGTGACGCATGCGGGCGATCAACGCCAGGTCGTGACTGGCGATGAGTACGCTGGTGCCCAGGCGGTTGATGTCTTCGAACACCCCCATGATCTCGGCCGCCAGACGCGGGTCGAGGTTACCGGTGGGCTCGTCCGCCAGCAGCAAGGCCGGGCGGTGGACGATGGCGCGGGCAATGCCGACGCGCTGTTGCTGGCCGGTGGACAGATCGCCAGGGTAGAGGTCGGTCTTGTCCGACAGCGCGACACGCTCCAGCGCCGAATCCACGCGCTTGATGATTTCGGCCTTGGACAGCCCCAGGATCTGCAACGGCAACGCAACGTTATTGAACACGGTGCGATCGAACAGCAACTGGTGGTTCTGGAACACCACGCCGATCTGACGGCGCAGGAACGGAATCTGCGCATTGCTGATGGTGGCCAGGTCCTGGCCTGCCAGCAGCAGTTTGCCAGTGGTTGGGCGTTCCATGGCCAGCAGCAGGCGCAACAGGGTACTTTTGCCGGCGCCGGAATGACCGGTCACGAACAAGAACTCGCCGCGACGCACTCGAAAGCTCAGCTCATGCAAGCCCACATGCCCGTTGGCATAGCGTTTACCGACCTGTTCGAATCGAATCATGAACGCTCCCGCTCGGCAAACAGTGCCTGTACAAAGGGTTCGGCTTCAAAGGTGCGCAGGTCGTCGATGCCTTCACCGACACCGATATAACGAATCGGCAACCCGAACTGTTTGGCCAGGGCGAAGATCACGCCGCCTTTGGCCGTGCCGTCGAGCTTAGTCAAGGCCAGGCCGGTCAGTTGCACCGTCTGGTTGAATTGCTTGGCCTGGCTGATGGCGTTCTGGCCGGTACCGGCGTCGAGCACCAGCAGCACCTCGTGGGGGGCGTCGGCGTCGAGCTTGCCGATCACGCGGCGCACTTTCTTCAGTTCTTCCATCAAATTGTCTTTGGTGTGCAGGCGACCGGCGGTGTCGGCGATCAGCACGTCGATGTTGCGCGCCTTGGCGGCTTGCACGGCATCGAAGATCACCGAAGCGGAGTCGGCACCCGTGTGCTGGGCGATCACCGGAATCTTGTTGCGCTCGCCCCAGACTTGCAGTTGCTCCACGGCAGCCGCGCGGAAGGTGTCGCCGGCGGCAAGCATGACTTTCTTGCCCTCACCCTGCAGCTTCTTGGCCAATTTGCCGATGGTGGTGGTCTTGCCGGCGCCGTTGACGCCCACCACCAGGATCACGAACGGCTTGTTCGGGGTGATTACCAGCGGTGCTTCAACAGGCTTGAGCATCGCCGCCAGCTCGGCCTGCAAGGATTTGTACAGCGCGTCGGCATCGGTCAACTGCTTGCGCGCTACCTTCTGGGTCAGGCTCTGGATGATCACGGCGGTAGCTTCCACGCCCACGTCCGCGGTGAGCAGGCGCGTTTCGATGTCTTCCAGCAGTTCGTCATCAATGACTTTTTTGCCGAGGAACAGGCTGGCCATGCCTTCGCCGATGCTGGCGCTGGTCTTGCTCAGGCCTTGCTTGAGGCGGGCGAAGAAGCCGGTTTTGCTGGTTTCGGTGGCTGGTGTGACAGGGGCCGGCTCGATAACCGCGGGTGCGGCGACCAGGGGTGCAGGCATGTCGACCACCGGCGGCGCTTGAACCACAACGTCTTCTACCGGTGCCGATTCAATCACCGCAGGAATCGGCGGCACCACGTGCTCGGCCTGCACATCCTCAACCAATGCCACCGGCTCTTCGGCCACCGGCAGTTCCGGCCACGGCTTGTGCTCGAGCTCCGGCTCGGCCTCGATGACCGGCTGCAACACCGGTTCAACCACCGGCAACACCACCGGCGGCGGCGTTTCAGCAAGCGGTTCGGCTTCTATTAGGGGTTCGGGGATCGGTTCGGCTTGAACCTGCGGCTGTTCGACGACGGTTTCCTGCGGCTTTTTGCGCAGCCATCCGAACAGGCCTTTCTTCTCGCCAGCCGCAGCTGGGGTCTTCTTGTCGTCGTTGGAACCAAACATGGAGACGGCTATCTCAAGGTAGCGACGCGCCAGGGGGCGCGTCGGTAAATAAAATACGATGCGTAACAGACTGTTTTTTAGCCAGCTCGTTCATGCGCAACATTTTGTAAGGCCTAAATAGGGCCTCAACAAGACTGCCGCAGTGGCCGTCCGTAAATCCGACCAGTATCCTAGCACCTCCTCGCCCGCCGACGCTAAGACCAAGCGGGCAGCCCAACAGGTTAAAAAACGAATGAATGCTCTAGCCCGCCGCGCCGCAGGCCTGCTGCTCAGCACAGTTTGTCTGCCCCTTTCAGCTCTGGCTGCCGACCCACAACCCACCCATGAATTCACCCTGGACAACGGCCTCAAGGTCGTCGTGCGCGAAGATCATCGCGCGCCGGTGGTGGTTTCCCAGGTTTGGTACAAGGTCGGCTCGAGCTACGAAACCCCGGGCCAGACCGGTTTGTCGCACGCCCTGGAGCACATGATGTTCAAGGGCAGCGCCAAAGTCGGCCCAGGCGAAGCCTCGCTGATCCTGCGCGATCTGGGCGCGAAAGAGAACGCGTTCACCAGTGACGACTACACCGCCTACTACCAAGTGCTGGCCCGCGACCGCCTGGGCGTGGCCTTTGAACTCGAAGCCGACCGCATGGCCAGCCTGCGCCTGCCGGCCGACGAGTTCAGCCGCGAAATCGAGGTGATTAAAGAAGAACGCCGCCTGCGCACCGACGACAACCCGATGTCCAAGGCCTACGAGCGCTTCAAGGCCATGGCGTTCCCGGCCAGCGGCTACCACACGCCGACCATCGGCTGGATGGCCGACCTGGACCGCATGAAGGTCGAAGAGCTGCGCCACTGGTACCAATCCTGGTACGTGCCGAACAACGCCACCCTGGTGGTGGTCGGCGATGTGACCCCGGACGAGGTGAAAACCCTGGCCCAGCGCTACTTCGGCCCGATCCCCAAGCGTGACGTACCGCCCGCCAAGATTCCGATGGAGCTGGCCGAACCCGGCGAGCGCCTGCTGACGATGCACGTGCAAACCCAACTGCCGAGCGTATTCCTGGGTTTCAACGTCCCCGGCCTGGCCACCGCCGAAGACAAGCGCTCGGTGCAGGCCCTGCGCCTGATCTCGGCGCTGCTGGACGGCGGCTACAGCGCGCGCATCTCCGAGCAGTTGGAGCGCGGTGAAGAGCTGGTCTCCGCCGCCTCCACCAACTACGACGCCTATACCCGCGGCGACACTCTGTTCATGCTGAGCGCCACTCCCAACCAGCAGAAGAAAAAGACCATCGCCCAAGCCGAAGCCGGCCTGTGGCGTCTGCTGGAAGAACTCAAGGCCAAGCCACCGACCGCCGAAGAACTGGAGCGTATCCGCGCCCAGGTGATTGCCGGCCTGGTCTACCAGCGCGACTCGATCACCAGCCAGGCCACGGCCATCGGCTCCCTGGAAACCGTCGGCCTGTCCTGGAAGCTGATGGACTCTGAGCTGGCCGACCTGCAAAGCGTGACCCCGGAAGATATCCAGAAGGCCGCACGCACCTATTTCACCCGCGAACGTCTGAGCGTCGCCCATGTTCTGCCCGAGGAGACCGCTCATGAGTGATCGCAAAAGCCTGATCCTGCCCGGCCTGATCGCCGTCACCCTGGCGGCGGCGAGCGCCGTGTATGTCCTGCGCCCCAACGAATCGATGGCCAGCCAGGCGCTGGACAAGGCTCAATCGGCGAGCAAGCTGCAATCCCTGGCGGAGCTGGACGGCAAGGCGCCGACCAACCGCAAGCTCGACGTGCAAACCTGGACCACCGCCGAAGGCGCCAAGGTGCTGTTCGTCGAAGCCCATGAACTGCCGATGTTCGACATGCGCATCCTGTTCGCCGCCGGTAGCAGCCAGGACGGCAATGTGCCGGGCCTGGCACTGATGACCAACGCCATGCTCAATGAAGGGGTACCGGGCAAGGATGTCAGCCAGATCGCCAGTGGTTTTGAGGGCCTGGGGGCCGACTTCGGCAATGGCGCCTACCGCGACATGGCGCTGGTGTCCCTGCGCAGCTTGAGCGCAAGCGACAAGCGCGATGCGGCCCTGACGCTGTTTGACGAGGTCATCGGCAAGCCGACCTTCCCGGCCGACTCCCTGGCCCGCATCAAGAACCAGATCCTCGCCGGCTTCGACTACCAGAAGCAGAACCCCGGCAAACTGGCGAACCTGGAGCTGTTCAAACGCCTGTACGGCGATCACCCTTACGCGCACCCAAGCGAAGGCACGCCTGACAGTGTGCCGAAGATCACCCTGGCGCAATTGCAGGGCTTCCATGCCAAGGCATATGCCGCCGGTAACGCGGTGATTGCGGTGGTCGGTGACCTGACCCGCGCCGAAGCCGAAGCGATGACGGCCAAGGTCTCTGCGTCACTGCCCAAAGGCCCGGCCCTGGCGAAGATCGCCCAGCCGACCGAGCCGAAAGCCGGCCTGAGCCACATCGAGTTTCCGTCCAAGCAAACCCACCTGCTGTTCGCCCAACTGGGCATCGACCGCGCCGACCCGGACTACGCCGCCTTGTCCCTGGGCAACCAGATCCTCGGCGGCGGCGGCTTCGGCACCCGGTTGATGAGCGAAGTGCGCGAAAAACGCGGCCTGACCTACGGCGTATACTCCGGCTTTTCGCCAATGCAGGTGCGTGGCCCGTTCATGATCAACCTGCAGACTCGCGCCGAAATGAGTGGCGGCACCCTGCGCCTGGTCGAACAAGTGCTGGCCGACTACCTCAAGACCGGCCCGACCCAGAAAGAACTGGATGACGCCAAGCGCGAGCTGGCCGGCAGCTTCCCGCTGTCGACCGCGAGCAACGCCGATATCGTCGGCCAACTGGGCGCCATGGGTTTCTACAACCTGCCGCTGAGCTATCTGGAAGATTTCATGAAACAATCCCAGGCCCTGACCGTAGAGCAGGTCAAGGCTGCCTTGAACAAACACTTGAGCGCCGACAAGATGGTCATCGTGACCGCCGGCCCGACGATTGCGCAAAAGCCACTACCGCCCCCCACTGATAAACCCGCCGAGCAGCCGCTCGGGGTTCCGGAGCATTAATGGCCAGTTCATCTCGCCCGAAAAAACCTGTCCACAACGTACACAACGGTGTGGGCCAATTGCGCATCATTGGCGGTGAATGGGGCAGCCGCAAGCTGAGCTTCCCCGACGTCGTGGGCCTGCGCCCGACACCGGATCGCGTGCGTGAAACGTTGTTCAACTGGCTCGCACCGTATATCGGCGGAGCCAAGGTGCTGGACCCGTTCGCCGGCAGTGGCGCACTGTTCCTGGAAGCGCTGTCCCGTGGCGCGGCCCAGGCCCAGGCGCTGGATGCCAGCAATGTCGCGGTGTCCAGCCTCAAGGAACACTTGGGCACCCTGCGCTGCACCAATGGCCAGGTACAAACCGCCGACGCCCTGCGCTACCTCGAAACCCAGGCAGCCAGTGCGTACGACGTGGTGTTCCTCGACCCGCCGTTCAACCAGAACCTGCTGCCAACCGTCTGTGCGCTGCTGGAAGAGCGCCAGTGGCTGGCGCCGGATGCGTGGGTCTACACTGAAAGCGAGACCGCGCCGTCTACCCTGGGCTTGCCGGGGACGTGGCGCCTGCACCGGGAGCAGAAGTCAGGGCGGGTGTATTACGCGCTGTGGCATCGGTTGATTGAGGGTTGATCGCGATTGGGCCGTTGTGACCACAGAGACTTGCATGAACCCCTGCTCTGAAAAATTCAAGCCCGCCTTCGGCCTCGGCAACCCCCACCTGCAAACCCTGTGGGGGCCGCTGTGGCGCCCCACGACCCATATCGAGCGCCAGCGCGAACGCTTGTGGCTGGAAGACGGCGACTTTCTCGATCTTGACTGGCATGGCCCTCACGACGCACAAGCGCCGTTGGTGCTGGTGCTGCACGGCCTGACCGGTTCCTCCAATTCGCCGTATGTCGCCGGCCTGCAAAAAGTCCTCGGTGCTCACGGCTGGGCCAGCGTGGCGCTGAACTGGCGTGGCTGCTCCGGCGAGCCGAACCTGTTGGCCCGCAGCTATCACTCGGGTGCCAGCGAAGACTTGGCGGCAACGATTGCCCATCTGCGCGCCAAGCGACCGTTGGCGCCGTTGTATGCCGTGGGCTATTCCCTGGGCGGCAATGTGCTGCTCAAGCATTTGGGTGAAACCGGCGAAACGTCCGGGCTGCAAGGCGCGGCGGCGGTGTCGGTGCCGTTTCGCCTGGACCAATGCGCAGACCGCATCGGGCTGGGGTTTTCACGGGTGTATCAGAAGCATTTCATGCGCGAGATGCTGGCGTATATCCGCGTCAAGCAGCGCCAGTTTCTGCAGGATGGCCGGGAAGACGGGCTGAAAACCCTGCAAGCGCTGGGCTCCTTGGAGAAGATGCGCACGTTCTGGGATTTCGACGGTCGGGTGACCGCCCCGCTACACGGTTTTTTGAGTGCCGAGGACTATTACCGCCAGGCGTCGAGCCGCTATTACCTGGGCGCTATCCGCACGCCGACGCTGATTATCCAGGCGGCCGATGACCCGTTTGTGTTTGCGCACAGCTTGCCCGAGGCCAGTGAGTTGTCGGCGTGCATTGAGTTTGAGTTGCTGGCGAAGGGTGGGCATGTCGGGTTTGTGGAAGGCTCCTTGAAGCGCCCCGGCTATTACCTGGAGCGCCGCATCCCACAATGGCTGCTGACACAACACGGATAGAAATGTGTTTACACCTCAGAAAGCTCAGTCGCCTGTAGCGATCGCCCGCGCAGGCTCAGTAATCCACTCGCTCCAAGACCCCGCATATAACTTGCCCAACGGATATCCCGCCAGACTCAGCGCAAACAGGTTATGGCAGGCCGTCACCCCGGAACCGCAATACGCCACCAGTTCCTCCGGCGAGCGCCCCTGCAATTGCGCGGCAAACCGCCGCTGGAGCTGATCGGCCGACAGGAAGCGGCCGTCGCTGCCAAGGTTTTCGTTGAACGCCGCACATTGCGCACCGGGGATATGCCCGGCAATCGGGTCGATGGGCTCCACTTCGCCGCGAAAACGCGCGGGTGCACGCGCGTCGATCAAGGTCATGCCCGGTTGGCCCAGGCGTTTTTGCAGGTGTTCGGCGTCCAACAGCAGGTGATTATCCGGCTTGCCGACAAAGGTCCCCGGCTCGATCGTCGGCGCATCCAGGCTCAATGGGAACCCGGCGCTGTGCCAGGCCTTGAGGCCGCCATCCAGGATAAACACGCCATCGCGCTTGCCCAGCCAGGCCAGCAACCACCATGCACGGGCGGCATAAGCGCCAGGACCGTCGTCGTACAGCACCACATCGGTATCGGCGCTGATCCCCCAGGCCCGCAGTTGCCTGGCAAAGGTATCCGGCTCCGGCAACGGATGACGACCGGTCACCCCCTTGATCACCGGCCCACTGAGATGGCGCTCCAAGTCGGCATACTGCGCGCCGTCGATATGCCCTTCGGCATAACTGCAGCGTCCGTAATCCGGGTCTTCGAGGGCAAAGCGGCAATCGAGGATCACCAAGCCGCCGGTCTCGCGACGCTCGGCCATTGACTGCGGGTTGATCAGTTGGGCAAGCGGCATGACGAACTCCTGCGAATGCATGGGGGAAAGGTCTACTTCACTTCTTCCAATGCCTGGTTCAACGGCACGTAAAACTCTTTGAACAGCGCATCCACCGCCTCTTTGGCCTGGGGCGTGACAAAACCCGCCTCCAGCACCAGGACTTGATACACACCGCGTTTGATCGCTTCAGCGCTCAAGTGGGCGGAGTTTTCATTGGTGGTGCACAGAAATCGCACCCAGGAGGTGAGGATGATCCAGGCATTGAGCGTCAGGGCTTCGGTTTGCACCGGGTCCATGTTGAGGATGCCGGCATCGACAAAACCCTGATAAATGGCGCCGCCCTGGACCAGGCAACGCTGGGAAAAACGCCGGTAGCCGGTGGCCAGTTCCGGGTCGCTTTCCAGCAGATGTTCGAGGTCACGGTGCAGGAAACGGTAACGCCACATGCCGGCCAGCACGGCTTGCAGGTAAAAACGCTTGTCCTCCACGACCATCCCGCGTCCCTGCGGTGGGCGCAGAAAACTGTCTACCAGCGCTTCGTATTCACGAAACAGCACGGCGATGATCGCCTGCTTGTTGGGGAAGTGGTAGTACAGGTTGCCCGGTGAAATTTCCATGTGAGCGGCGATATGGTTGGTGCTGACACTGCGCTCGCCCTGCTGGTTAAAAAGCTCCAGGCTGGTTTGCACAATGCGTTCGCTGGTCTTTACTCGTGGTGCCATAAGGGAATCAGCTTCTGTACACGTGATTGAGCATCTTACGGCCTATCCTTGCCAGGATAAATCTGGATGTTGCTGCAATGTTATTTGACAATTTAGAGCAATGACTCTAAAAACTCAGGCAGACCAATAACAATCGGTGCCGCGCCATGTCTGCCAACGTTGCCTATCTGCAAGATTCCCAGGCGCTGGATCACCTCCAGGCCCAGTTCGACGCCCAACGTCGCGCCTATGCGGCCAACCCGATGCCACCGGCCGGGCAGCGCCTGCAATGGCTCAAGGCCCTGCGCGACCTGCTCAGCGGCGAACGCCAGGCACTGATCAACGCCATCAGCCAGGATTTCAGCCACCGCAGCGCGGACGAAACCCTGTTCGCCGAACTGATGCCCAGCCTGCACGGCATCCACTACGCCAGCAAACACCTCAAGGGCTGGATGAAACCTTCCCGCCGTGCGGTAGGCCTTGCCTTCCAGCCCGCCTCAGCCAAAGTCATTTACCAACCGTTGGGCGTGATCGGTGTGATCGTGCCATGGAACTACCCGCTGTACCTGGCCATCGGGCCATTGGTCGGCGCATTGGCGGCGGGCAACCGGGTGATGCTCAAGCTCAGCGAGTCCACCCCCGCCACCGGTGAACTGCTTAAAACGCTGCTGGCGAAGATCTTCCCCGAAGACCTGGTCTGCGTGGTGCTGGGCGAAGCCGAGGTGGGCATGGCGTTTTCCAAGCTGCGCTTCGACCACCTGCTGTTCACCGGCGCCACCAGCATCGGCAAGCATGTGATGCGTGCGGCGGCCGAACACCTCACACCGGTCACCCTGGAGTTGGGGGGCAAATCGCCAGCCATTGTTTCCACTGACGTGCCGCTCAAGGACGCCGCCGAACGCATCGCTTTCGGCAAAGCCTTGAATGCCGGACAAACCTGCGTGGCGCCCGACTACGTGCTGGTGCCGGAAGACCGCGTCGAGGGGTTTATCGAGGCCTACAGCAAAGCGGTTCGCGGGTTTTATCCGACGCTGGCCGATAACCCGGACTACACGGCGATCATCAACGAGCGGCAGTTGGCGCGGCTCAACAGTTACATCAAGGACGCCACCGACAAGGGCGCCACCCTGATTGCGCTGTACGAACAGGGCCAGGCGCGGCGGATGGCTCATAGCCTGTTGCTCAATGTCAGCGACGACATGACGGTGATGCAGGATGAAATCTTTGGTCCCGTGCTGCCGATCGTGCCCTATCGCGGTATCGACCAGGCGTTTGCCTACATCAACCAGCGCCCTCGCCCACTGGCCCTGTATTACTTCGGCTACAACAAGGGCGAACAGAACCGCGTGCTCCACGAAACCCATTCCGGCGGCGTATGCCTGAACGACACGCTGCTGCACGTGGCCCAGGACGACATGCCGTTTGGCGGCATAGGCCCTTCGGGCATGGGCCACTACCACGGCCATGAAGGCTTCCTGACCTTCAGCAAGGCCAAGGGTGTGCTGGTGAAACAGCGCTTGAACGCCGCCAGGTTGATCTACCCGCCCTACGGTAAATCCATTCAGAAGCTGATCCAGAAGTTGTTCGTTCGCTGATACCGCCACCCATGGGACAACAATAACAATGAACCCTAGCCTGACTGAAACACCTGCGCTGTCGCGGCGCGGCGTCTTGAAAATCGGCCTGTGCGCCAGCGCCTTCCTGGCCACCGCCGGGTTGGGCGCCAGCCTCAGCGGCTGCTCCAGCAGCACGCCGGCCAACGGTTTCACCCTGTTGCGCAGCAGTGATCTGCCCTTTTTACGTGCGGTGATCCCGGTATTGCTGGAAGGCGTGGCCAGCGCCCAGCAAATCGCCAATGGCGTCGAAGACACCCTCAAAAAGCTCGACTTCAGCCTGAAACACCTGTCGCCGGAGATGTTCAAGCTCACCCAGCAATTGTTCGACGTATTGAGTATGGGCATCACCCGCGGCCCGTTGACCGGTATCTGGGGCAGTTGGGAAAACGCCGACAGCGAGCAGATCCGCAACTTCCTGCACCGCTGGGAGAACAGCTACCTGAACCTGCTGCGCATGGGCCAGGGCTCGCTGCTCAAACTGGCGATCATGGCCTGGTACTTCCAACCGGCGTCCTGGGCCCATTGCGGCTACCCCGGCCCGCCGAAGATCTGATCCGCATCCCCCAATAAAAACAAGAGACGACCCTGATGCCCGTACCCGATCTGTTTCGCGAAGGCCTGGCCCGTGGCTGGAAAACCCACAACGGCGCCGCCCTAGACAACGACCTGACCCTGGAAGCCGACGTCGCCATCATCGGCAGCGGCGCGGGTGGCGGTACCACCGCCGAGATCCTCAGCGCCGCCGGCTACAAGGTGCTGCTGATCGAAGAAGGCCCGCTCAAGACCAGCAGCGATTTCAAGCTGCTCGAAGACGAGGCCTACACCAGCCTGTACCAGGAAGGCATCGGCCGCATGAGCAAGGACGGCGCGATCACCATCCTGCAAGGCCGGGCCGTGGGCGGCACCACGCTGATCAACTGGACCTCCAGCTTCCGCACCCCGGACGCGACCCTCGCCCACTGGGCCAGCGAATACGCAGTGAAAGGCCACAGCAGTGCCGAGATGGCGCCGTGGTTCGAGAAGATGGAACAACGCCTGGGCATCGCGCCCTGGGCGATACCGCCAAACGCCAACAACGACGTCATCCGCAAAGGCTGCGAACAACTGGGCTACAGCTGGCACGTGATCCCGCGCAATGTGCGTGGCTGCTTCAACCTGGGCTATTGCGGCATGGGTTGCCCGGTCAATGCCAAGCAATCGATGCTGGTGACCACCATCCCGTCCACCCTGGAGAAAGGCGGCGAGCTGCTGTATCTGGCTCGCGCCGAACGCCTGAACTACAGCGGCGACCGCATCGGCAGCCTGGAATGCCTGGCGATGGATGCCCGTTGCGTGGCGCCCACCGGACGCAAAATCACCGTGAAGGCCAAACACTATGTGCTCTCGGGCGGCGGCATCAACAGCCCGGCATTGCTGATGCGCTCGGACGCACCCGACCCGCATTCGCGGCTGGGCAAGCGCACCTTTTTGCACTTGGTGAATTTTTCCGCCGCGCTGTTCGACGAGGTGATCAACCCGTTCTACGGCGCGCCGCAGTCGATCTACTCCGACCACTTCCAATGGCAGGACGGCACCACCGGCAAAATGTCCTACAAGCTTGAGGCGCCCCCCTTGCATCCGGCCTTGGCCAGCACCTTGCTGGGGGGCTACGGCACGCAAAACGCCCTGGACATGAGCCAATTGCCCAACACACACGCGATGCTCGCCCTGCTGCGCGACGGCTTTCACCCCGACAGCCCGGGCGGCAACGTGGAACTGCGCGGCGACGGCACGCCGGTGCTCGACTATCAGGTCTCGCCGTACGCCTGGGACGGCTTGCGCCGGGCCTTTCACAGCATGGCCGAGATCCAGTTCGCGGCGGGCGCCAAGTCCGTCAAACCGCTGCACCACGATGCGCGTTATGTCACAACCCTGGCCGAAGCCCGCACGTTGATCGACGGTTTGAACCTGGAACTGCACCGCACCTGCCTGGGCAGCGCCCATGTAATGGGCGGTTGCGCCATGGGTGAAGACCCGAAAAACGCAGTGGCCGACAGCCTCGGTCGTCATCACCAATTGCGTAACCTGTCGATCCACGATGGCTCGCTATTCCCCACCAGCATTGGGGCCAACCCGCAATTATCGGTCTACGGGTTGACCGCACAACTGGCCGATGCATTGGCCGAACGTCTGAAAACAGCGTGAAAAAACGTTCGATACGCGGCCTCTATCTACATAAGTCGACTTGGCCGACCGGGATGGCTGCGATACCATCCGGTTCCCCAACGGACTCCGCCAGGACGACGCGATGAACCGAGTGTTGTACCCAGGTACCTTCGACCCGATTACCAAAGGCCATGGCGATCTGGTCGAACGCGCCTCTCGCTTGTTCGACCATGTGATCATCGCGGTCGCGGCCAGCCCCAAGAAAAACCCGCTGTTTCCCCTGGAACAGCGTGTGGAGCTGGCGCGAGAGGTCACCAAGCACCTGCCTAACGTAGAAGTGGTGGGTTTTTCGACTCTGCTGGCGCATTTTGCCAAGGAGCAGAACGCCAACGTGTTCCTGCGTGGCCTGCGCGCGGTCTCGGACTTCGAATACGAATTCCAACTGGCCAACATGAACCGCCAACTGGCACCGGACGTCGAGAGCCTGTTTCTTACGCCGTCTGAGCGTTATTCGTTCATTTCCTCGACGTTGGTCCGTGAAATTGCCGCTCTGGGCGGAGATATCACCAAGTTCGTGCACCCTGCCGTGGCGGATGCGCTGACGCTGCGCTTCAAGAAGTAAGACCGCTTAATCGGCGCCTGCTCGCACTGCGGGCGCCAATGCGGCACAATTGCACGCATTAGTTTTCAGATGCCTTGGCCGAGTGCCCTGGCAGGAGTTTCCATGTCCCTGATCATCACCGACGACTGCATCAATTGCGACGTCTGCGAACCCGAGTGCCCGAACGCTGCTATTTCTCAAGGTGAGGAGATCTACGTGATCGATCCCAACCTGTGCACCCAGTGTGTCGGCCACTATGACGAACCTCAGTGCCAGCAGGTGTGCCCGGTGGATTGCATTCCGTTGGATGAAGCCCATCCTGAGACGCAAGAGCAGTTGATGGAGAAGTACCGGAAGATTACCGGTAAGGCTTGAGGCTCTTGGGTGCCTGTAAGGGCCTCATCGGGAGCAAGTCGATATCAGCCATTACCCAATAATCAGCTCTGGCACCTGGGGCAAAACACACTCGCCCGCTGCCCCAGCACCACATTGCGCAACTCTGTCCCGCAGACCTTGCACGCCTCGCCTCCCCGGCCATAGACGAACAGTTCCTGCTGGAAGTACCCCGGCTGCCCGTCGCCGCCGATAAAGTCCCGCAACGTGGTCCCGCCACGCTCGATAGCCGCCGCCAGGATGCGCTTGATCTCGATCGCCAGCTTCAAATAACGCCCGCGTGAAATACCGCCGGCCGCGCGACGCGGGTCGATTCCGGCCGCAAACAGCGCTTCCGTCGCATAGATATTGCCCACGCCCACGACCACCGCGTTGTCCATGATGAACGGCTTCACCGCCATCGACTTGCCGCGGGACAACTGGAACAAGCGCTCGCCATCGAACAGGTCGGTCAACGGCTCCGGCCCCAGGCGAATCAGCAACTCGTGGTTGTGCGGGTCCTGGCTCCAGAGCATCGCGCCGAAGCGCCGAGGGTCGGTGTAGCGCAGGCTCAGGCCCGATTCCAACTCGATGTCCACATGTTCATGCTTGGCGGCCGGCATGCCGGTCTCCACCAGGCGCAGGTTGCCCGACATGCCCAGGTGGCTGATGAGGGTGCCGACTTCGGCGTTGATCAGCAGGTACTTGGCGCGTCGTTCCACCAGCACGATGCGCTGCCCGGACAGGCGCACATCCAGGTCTTCCGGGATCGGCCAGCGCAGGCGTCGCTCACGCACCACCACACGGCTGACGCGCTGGCCTTCCAGGTGCGGCGCGATGCCCCGACGGGTGGTTTCGACTTCTGGCAACTCGGGCATGTGTACCTCTTGAAGGAAGGGTCAGTGCGCGCCCAGTTCGCGGATCGACAACTTCATGCTCTCGAAGTCGTAGTCCGACAGGCCCACGTAATCCAGCACCAGAGGGCCGACGGTTTCCCATTCGTGATCGACCGCCTGGTTGCCCAACACCCGATAGGATGAGCAGATGTGCTCGGCCATCTTCAGGATCGCCAACAGGTTTTTCAGCTGGGGATTGCGCGTCGATTCATCGCTGAAAATTGCCAGGGCGTTGTGGTGGTTGGCGATGGCGTCGGTCACATGTTCCGGCAGGCGCCAGGATTTGGCCGTGTAGTAACCGACCACGGCGTGGTTGGTGTTGAAGGCATTGTTTTCAGTGTCGACCACGCGGCAGTCGGGGCCGGCATTGGCGTAAGCCTCTTCCAGCACCGCCATGTAGTCGGGGAAACGCTTGAGCATCAACGGCACGCCACAATCGTGGAACAACCCCAGGGCGTAGGCCTCGTCCACGGCCTGGGAGCCCGTGCGCTTGGCCAGCGTAAGGCAGGTCATGGCCACATCCTGGGCGGTGTCCCAAAAGCGGTTGAGGGTGACGATGGTGTCGTCGCTCATCTCGCCCTTGATCGACAAGGCATTGATCAGGTTGATGATCGAACGACTGCCCAGCAGGTTCACCGCACGCTGGATCGAGGCGATCTTGTTGCTCAGCCCGTAATACGACGAATTGACGATCTTGAGCAACGCGCCGGACAAGCCGGGATCCTGGGAGATCAACCGCGCGATCACTTCCAGGTCCGGGTCGGGCATGTACTGCTCCATCTGCAAATCCACCATGATTTGCGGCTGAGGCGGCACGCTGATGCCCTGAAGGGCCTGCTGGATCTGTTCGGCGGAAAGCTCTTGGGACATAAGTACACACTCTGGGCTAGGCGGGGATTCTAACCCCTAAGCAAAGCTGACCGACACCTCAAATACCGGATTGGACGCGGACCCAGTGTGGGAGCCGGGCTTGCCTGCGATAGCATCAACACCGTACGTCAGATACACCGCAGCGCCCGCATCGCAGGCAAGCCAGCTCCCACATGAACCATGCCGCAACAGGTATACTCCCGCTCTTTTTTCCGGAGCGACGTCATGTCCCTGCCAAGCCTGCGTCTCAAAGCCAACGCCGATCGTCGTTTGCGCAACGGCCACCTGTGGGTCTACAGCAACGAAATCGATGTGGCCGCCACCCCACTCCACGGCTTCCAGGCAGGCGACCAGGCCATCCTCGAAGCAGCCGGCGGCAAGACCCTGGGCATCGTGGCCATGAGCCCGAACAACCTGATCTGCGCGCGCCTGCTGTCGCGCGACATCAAGTTGCCGCTGGACAAGTCGCTGCTGGTACACCGCCTCAACGTCGCCCTTTCCCTGCGTGACCGGCTGTTCGACAAGCCGTTCTACCGCCTGGTCTACGGCGATTCCGACCTGCTGCCGGGCCTGGTGGTCGACCGTTTCGGCGACATCCTGGTGGTACAGATCGCCTCGGCGACCATGGAAGCGCATAAAGACGACGTGATCGCGGCCCTGACCCAAGTGCTCAAGCCGAGCGGCATCCTGTTCAAGAACGACTCCGCCGCGCGCGACGCCGAAGGCCTCAACCGCTACGTCGAAACCGTCTTCGGCCTGGTGCCGGAGTGGGTCGGGCTGGAAGAAAACGGCGTGCAATTCGAAGCCCCGGTGATCCAGGGCCAAAAGACCGGCTGGTTCTACGACCACCGCATGAACCGTGCCCGCCTGGCGCCGTATGCCAAAGGCAAACGCGTACTCGACCTGTACAGCTACATCGGCGGCTGGGGCGTGCAAGCCGCCGCCTTCGGCGCCAGTGAAGTGTTCTGCGTCGACGCCTCGGCCTTTGCCCTCGATGGCGTCGAACGCAATGCCGCGCTGAACGGCGTGGCCGAGAAGATGACCTGCATCGAAGGTGACGTGTTTGAAGCGTTGAAAGAACTCAAAGCCAGCGAAGAACGCTTCGACGTGATCGTTGCCGACCCACCGGCCTTCATCAAACGCAAAAAAGACATGAAGAACGGCGAAGGCGCCTACCGCCGCCTGAACGAGCAAGCCATGCGCCTGCTCAGCAAGGACGGCATCCTGGTCAGCGCCTCGTGCTCCATGCACCTGCCGGAAGACGACCTGCAGAACATCCTGCTCACCAGCGCCCGTCACCTGGACCGCAATATCCAGATGCTGGAGCGCGGCGGCCAGGGCCCGGACCATCCAGTGCACCCGGCGATTGTAGAGACGCGGTATATCAAGAGCATTACGTGCCGGTTGTTGCCTAATAGCTAAACATGTGGGAGGGGCACCGCCCCTCCCACATTTGTTTTGTGTGGTGCCATGAAGACTTTTCCTACCGCCGCAAGCCACGTTAATTTAGGAAGTTTCTCGCAACACTTTTGATTGAATTCCACTTTTCGCAGACTAGTATCGGTTTCTGGTTTTACTCCGGAAAACAAAAACAATGTCTGGCTCCCACCTCTCCCGCTTCACCCTCATCACCTGCATTTCCCTGATCAGCTTCTTCCCGATCAATATCCTGCTGCCTTCCTTCCCCGCCCTGGCCGTCAGGTTCGATACGCCCAGCGCAGACATCGCGCTATCGATCAGCCTGTTCACGCTGGTCTTCTCCATCTCCCAACTCATCGCCGGCCCCCTCTCGGATAAATGCGGCCGCAAGGAAGTGCTGCTTGGCTGCATCACGCTATCGATCCTGGGTGCGATAGGCTGCGCACTGGCGACGGATTACCTGAGCTTTCTGCTGTTTCGCTCAGTCCAGGCCATGGGTTGCGGTTTCTTCGTATTGGGACACGCGCTGGTGGAGGACCTGTTCGAGGAGCAGGACCGAGCCCGGGTGCGCCTCTATTACATGACCCTGAGCGGTTCCTTTGTGGCCCTGTCACCGCTGATCGGCTCTTGGCTGCAAACGACGTTCGATTGGCAAGGCAGCTTCTACGGCTTCGTCTTGATGGCGCTGGGTATGTTGATCCATGCGTTTTGCATCCTGCCGTCCAAATCCGCCAGCCCGGAGCACGCATCGGTATCGATCATCAGCACACTCAAAGCCGTGGCCGCCAATCGAGACTTCCTGCGCTACTGGTGGATCGCCGCGCTGGTGTTCGCCTGTTATTTCGCCCTGATCAGCGTGACACCCTTGATCTTCATGGACGCACTCAAGCTCTCCGAATACCAATACGCGCTGGTGCTGATGGTATACGGCGTGGCGTACCTGCTCGGCGGCGTGGCGGCATCGTATTGGCAGAAACGTATTTCGCTGTCCCGGCAAATCAACATCGGCCTCGGCTTGCTCTGTGTCGCCGGCATGCTGTTAGCGCTGATCCTGAGCCTGGATGCCATCACCACCGTCACCTTGCTGATCCCGATGCTGATCAGCGCCCTCGCCGTCACGCTGGTTCGCCCTGCCGCCATTTCTGCGGCGATGCTGTTGTTTTCCAGCCGCGCGGGCACGGCGGCCTCGGCGGGGAACAGCATCATGTTCTTCACCGCCGCTGTCAGCAGCGCGGCACTGGCCCAGGCGGACGATCATCTGCTGCTGACTATCGCTCTCAGTTTCATCGGGTTCAGCCTGTGGGGGCTGGTGACCAATCGCCGAGCAGGCCGCGACTAACGCTCCCGAATGACCGGAGTGAGCAACATGTCACTGGATTCCAATTGCAGGTAACGCGGCTTGGCCAACGAGACTTTGCCTGCACGGATGTCGTGGATCAGCGTTTCAGTGTCGATGGCTCCGTCCGGCAGCTGCGTCCACAGCAGCGGGCCGTGATCGCTCCATTGGCCTTTATTGTCCTGCACAAAAATGCGCGGAGCTTTGAAGTCGTGACGGTAGCTGGCGCGGGGTACCGCCAGCACTTCGGGCCGGCCATCCTCATCAAGGTCGACTGCCCACAGCACACAGCCGGGCTCGCATGCCGAGTCAGTGTCCAGGCTGAGTTCGGCGAACTGTTCGCTGCCTTTGGGCTGCGGTCCGATCCACTCCAGTTCGGGCTTGGGCCGCTGGGCGCGTTCCTTTTCGTACTGTTCGCTGAAACTCAGCGACGTGTCGTCCATGCGCTCGCGCAAGGCCCGGCGTGATTCCGGGTCCAGAATGCGCTCCTGATCCAGATCGGCCTGCAACTTCGCGTATGCCTCCTGGCCCGCCTTCTCCAAGCCAAACCGCAGGTTGTGCGCATCGAACGCTTCAGCCTTGGTGCGCCCGTCAAGCAAACGCCGGACCTGGTCGTCGACGCTCAGGCGCACCGGGTCCAGAAGCGGCGTGTTGATCAATACCACCAGCCCACAAAACAACAACGCCAAGGCCGGGTTGGTCACCCGCAAGTTGCCCAGCCAGACCGGCGAGCGCAGGGCGACCGCCCACACCGCCGCCAGGCCGTACAAGCCACACAATACTGCCAGCGCCAGCGCGATGAAGCGCAGTGGCGACAAGGCGTATTGCTCGACCCGCAGCCAGCTTGAGTAAAACGCCAATGCGGCGAGTATCGGCAGGCACAGCAGGCTCAACTCGATAAAGTGCGTCAACCATTTGGGATACGGTCGAGGCTGGACGCCATCCTGGAACACGCCGTTGAGCAGGAACAATTGCGCACCGGCCAACACCAGCAGAATCGGAGTGGAATAGCCCGTGGCCCAAATCCGTGCCAGCCCGGTGAACGGCAAGGTCAAGGTAAACAACACACTGATCAGCGCAATCAACGGCAATAACAAGCCACAGGCGCTTAACAACATGCCACGCATCTGGCCGATGACTTTCTCGCTGCGCGCCGCGAAATACATTCCCAGGGCGAACAGCAGCGGCAGGCTGAAACTCAGGAACAGCTTGCTCCAGAAGTGATGCTCGAAAAACTCGATGCCCAGCATCAGAAACAGCTGGCCCCAGAGTTTGAGCAACAGCATGAATACCGCCACCAGAATCAGCGCGTACAGCACAATAAACACGCTGCTCCAGGCCTGCAGGAACAACGCCTCATAGCGCCAGCGCTCGCCTTTGGTGGCAGGCCAGACGAACAGAAAGGTAGCGCAGACATAACTCAACACCAGCAGGCTGATCACCCAGGAGTTGATCGCCCACCGGGGATTGCCCTCAGGATCAAGGCCCTGGCAGACCCATAGCGTCATACCGCCCATCAGCACGGTGAACGCCAGCGTAGGCAGCAATGAACGCCAATGTCGGGCTTTCTCGCCGAGCAACTGCAACGCGGTACCGCCGACCAGCACCACGGTGCCGATGACAAAAAACAGCGTCTCGCTCAGGCGATGCAACTGGCCGGCGTAATAAAAGACGATTCCCTGGATCAGGCCGATCAGCAGGTAGAACCCTAGAAAACGGTGAATAACGGGCATTCCAATTCCTTTGGAGCGAGGTGAGTGCAAAGGGCCGCCAGTCTAAACAAAGCCGGCCGCCCTGAGTATTGCCCCATTCCCTCCAGCCGCCAGCGGTGTAGAATCGGCCCTATTCATCGCCAGTCATCCCCGGCGGGTTTATGAGCTCAAGGCCCAAGCGTGCGGCGATCCCGCGACGCGAGCGGCAACTTCCGGACACACGGCTATTTCTGAGTGTTCCAGACGTCAATAGAAGCTCACTCCCCAGTAGTACCTGATTAGTAGTTACCTGATTAGCCGCCCGGAGTGCTCCATGCCAGATTACCGCTCGAAAACATCCACCCATGGCCGCAACATGGCCGGCGCGCGCGCACTGTGGCGTGCCACGGGGATGAAAGATGACGACTTCAAGAAGCCGATCATCGCGATTGCCAATTCGTTCACCCAGTTCGTACCCGGCCACGTCCACCTCAAGGACCTGGGCCAACTGGTCGCCCGCGAAATCGAACGCGCCGGCGGCGTAGCCAAGGAATTCAACACCATCGCCGTGGACGACGGCATCGCCATGGGCCATGACGGCATGCTGTATTCGCTGCCGAGCCGCGAGATCATCGCCGACTCCGTGGAGTACATGGTCAACGCCCACTGCGCCGACGCCATCGTCTGCATCTCCAACTGCGACAAGATCACCCCCGGCATGTTGATGGCTGCCCTGCGCCTGAACATCCCGGTGATCTTCGTCTCCGGCGGCCCGATGGAAGCCGGCAAGACCAAGCTCGCCTCCCACGGCCTCGACCTGGTCGATGCCATGGTCATCGCCGCCGATTCCAGCGCGTCCGACGAGAAAGTCGCGGAATACGAGCGCAGCGCCTGCCCGACCTGCGGTTCGTGCTCCGGCATGTTCACCGCCAACTCGATGAACTGCCTGGTGGAAGCCCTGGGGCTCGCCTTGCCGGGCAACGGTTCCACCCTGGCCACCCACAGCGACCGCGAGCAACTGTTCCTGCAGGCCGGTCGCACCATCGTCGAGCTGTGCAAGCGTTACTACGGTGAGAACGATGAGTCGGTGTTGCCGCGCAACATCGCCAACTTCAAGGCGTTCGAAAACGCCATGACCCTGGACATCGCCATGGGCGGTTCCACCAACACCATCCTGCACTTGCTGGCCGCTGCCCAGGAAGCCGAGATCGATTTCGACCTGCGCGACATCGACCGCCTGTCCCGTCACGTACCGCAACTGTGCAAGGTCGCGCCGAACATCCAGAAGTACCACATGGAAGACGTGCACCGCGCCGGCGGGATCTTCTCGATCCTGGGCTCCCTGGCCCGTGGCGGGCTGCTGCACACCGACCTGCCGACCGTGCACAGCACGTCCCTGGCCGAAGGCATCGCCAAGTGGGACATCACCCAGACAGACGACGAAGCCGTGCACACATTCTTCAAGGCAGGCCCGGCCGGCATCCCGACCCAGACCGCCTTCAGCCAGTCGACGCGTTGGGACACCCTGGACGCCGACCGTGAAAACGGCTGCATCCGCAGTGTTGAATACGCGTATTCCAAGGAAGGCGGCCTGGCCGTGCTGTACGGCAACATCGCCCTTGACGGCTGCGTGGTCAAAACCGCCGGTGTGGATGAATCCATCCACGTCTTCGAAGGCCGCGCCAAGATCTACGAAAGCCAGGACAGCTCGGTACGCGGCATCCTCGCCGACGAAGTGAAAGAAGGCGACATCGTGATCATCCGCTACGAAGGCCCGAAAGGCGGCCCGGGTATGCAGGAGATGCTGTACCCGACGTCTTACCTCAAATCCAAAGGCCTGGGCAAAGCCTGCGCCCTGCTCACCGACGGCCGCTTCTCCGGCGGCACCTCGGGCCTGTCCATCGGCCACGCCTCGCCCGAAGCCGCAGCTGGCGGCGCGATTGGCCTGGTGCAGGACGGCGACAAGGTGCTGATCGACATTCCGAACCGCTCGATCAACCTGTTGATCAGCGATGAAGAACTGGCGGCCCGCCGCGTTGAGCAAGACAAGAAGGGTTGGAAACCGGTGGAAAAACGTCCACGTAAAGTCACCACCGCCTTGAAGGCTTACGCGTTGTTGGCCACCAGCGCCGACAAAGGTGCGGTACGTAACAAGGCGATGCTTGACGGTCTGTAAACCGCGCCCATAAAAAATGCCCCGCCAAGTGCGGGGCATTTTTTTGCTTGAAGCAAATCTCCAAAACACTGGAGATCAAAATGTGGGAGCTGGCTTGCCTGTGATAAGGGCGACTCGGTCTTACTGGATGTCCTCCGGCTTGACGATCACCCAGTTCTTGTCCGCTGTCACCGGCAAGCCTTCCTTGGCCTGCGCCGCCGCGTGCTTGGCCATCATGCCGTTGAGTTGGGTCATGTACTTGTCCTTGCGGTTGATCCACAAGTGAATGCCGCCCTTGGCCACGTCCACATCGTGGAACAGCATGTAGCCGTCGCTGGTCGGCGTGTCGCCGCCGACGATCACCGGTTTTTTCCATTCATCGATGTAGGTGAGGATTGCCGCGTGCTTGCCGGCCATCCAGGTCGCCGGGGTCCACAGGTAGGGGGTGAGTTCCAGGCCGAGGTTGGCCTTCTCGTCATACTTGCCGGCAGCGATCTGTTTGCGGGCGGTGGTCAGCTCGCCGGTCTTGCGGTCCTTGAGCAGGGTGGTCACACCGATCACGTTCTCGGGTTTGACGTTGTAGCCGTACTTCGGATCCGCCGCGACCATGCGCACCAGTTCTTCCGAAGCGGCGGTCATCACGTACACCTCGATGCCGTTTTCCATCAGCTTGTTGTACAGCTCGGCCTGGCCGGTGAAGACTTTCGGCGGCTGCACCTCGGACTTCTTCACCGCGTCGCCTTCAAAATAGGTGACGGGAACGGGCTTGCCGGAGGCCATCAGCTCATCGACCTGGACCTTGAGTTCCTTGAGGGTGAAACCGGAAAACACTTGGGCGACCCATGGGTAGCAGACCATATCGTCCACTTCGCACAGACGATAGTAGTAGCTGAACAAGCTCTCCTTATGGTCGGCGGTGTCTTTGAACGGTATCAGTTTGAGCGATGGGTCAAGGCTTTCGCGGGTGATCAGACCCTTGTTTTCCATGTACGGCAGCAAGGACTCTTCAAGGTCGTAGCGGTAGCTGGTGTTGTCCATGTCGAACACCGCGAAGTTACCCTTGTTGGCGTTGGCGGCGATCATTTCGTTGAGTTGCTTGGCGGCGGGCGCCGGCCAGTGTTTCAACTCGGTGGCGGCAAACGCCTGGCTGGCGAGCCCCAGGCAAAGTGCGGCGGATACCAGTAGTTTCGGCGCGAGCTTCATAGGCGTTGTCTCCCTGAGTTAAAGACATCGACGCTAACAAATCCCTGTGACAGTTCCCGTGTCGAGCACGACGGTACACGTCCTGATCCCGCCAGCGGCATACGCCTGAGCGTCAACCACTTATTCCAAAAACGACAGTCGACATTCCATATCGGTATTAAATCATTATATTTCAAGCTGTTAGGCTTCCCGGTTCGCAATCGCAGTCTCATGCGATGGGCTGCCTTCTCAACGGAGCTTCAATGAATCTGCCCCTGATTCTCAACTTACTGGTGTTCGCGGCCCTGCTGTTGGGCCTGGCACAAACTCGCCGCACGAACTGGAGCCTGGCCAAGAAGGTTTTGTTCGCTCTGGTCCTGGGCGTGGCGTTCGGTGTGGCGCTGCACAGCATTTACGGTGCCGGCAATCCGGTACTCAAGGCCTCCATCGGCTGGTTCGACCTGGTCGGCAATGGCTACGTGCAGTTGCTGCAAATGATCGTGATCCCGCTGGTATTCGCCTCGATCCTCAGCGCCGTGGCGCGCCTGCATAACGCGGCGTCCCTGGGCAAGATCAGCTTCCTGACCATTGGCACCTTGCTGTTCACCACCGCGATAGCGGCGTTGATTGGTATCGGCCTGACCAACCTGTTCGGCCTCACCGCCGAAGGCCTGGTGGCCGGCACCCAGGAAATGGCACGCCTGCAAGTGATCCAGAGTGACTACGCGGGCAAGGTCGCCGACCTGAATATCCCGCAGTTGCTGCTCTCGTTCGTGCCGGCCAACCCGTTTGCCGACCTGGCCCGGGCCAAGCCGACGTCGATCATCAGCGTAGTGATTTTCGCCGCGTTCCTGGGGGTCGCCGCGCTGCAACTGCTCAAGGATGACGTGGAAAAAGGCCAGAAGGTGCTCAACGCCATCGACACCCTGCAAGCCTGGGTGATGCGCCTGGTGCGCCTGGTGATGAAGCTGACCCCGTACGGAGTACTGGCGCTGATGACCAAAGTGGTCGCCGGTTCCAACCTGCAGGACATCATCAAGCTCGGCAGTTTTGTGCTGGTGTCGTACCTGGCTTTGGGCCTGATGTTCGTGGTGCACGGTTTGCTGCTGTCGTTGGCCGGGGTCAACCCGTTGCGGTTTTTCCGTAAGGTCTGGCCGGTGCTGACCTTTGCCTTCACCAGCCGCTCCAGCGCGGCGGCGATTCCGCTGAGCATCGAAGCGCAAACCCGTCGCCTGGGCATCCCGCAATCCATCGCCGGCTTCGCCGCCTCGTTTGGCGCGACCATCGGCCAGAACGGCTGCGCCGGGCTCTACCCAGCCATGTTGGCGGTGATGGTGGCGCCGACCGTGGGCATCAACCCGCTGGACCCGCTGTGGATCGCGACCCTGGTGGCGATCGTGACCTTGAGTTCGGCCGGTGTGGCGGGCGTGGGCGGTGGTGCGACCTTTGCCGCGCTGATCGTACTGCCGGCGATGGGCTTGCCGGTGTCACTGGTGGCGCTGCTGATTTCCGTGGAACCGCTGATCGATATGGGCCGCACGGCGTTGAACGTGAACGGTTCGATGACGGCGGGGGCGATTACCAGCCAGATCATGGGGCAGACGGATAAGGCGTTGTTGGAGGCCGATGAGCACGCGGAGTTGGCGCAGGCTTAACGTAATAAGCTAGCAGGGACCTCAGTCCCTGCTAGCTCAAACGATCAGCAGCTTTTCGGTAAACCTCATCACGCTCACGTTTATCCACAGCCACGACAAACACCGTGATCTCCTGATCAATGACTTGATACACCAACCGATAGCCGCTGCTGCGAAGCTTGATTTTGTAGCAATCGGGCAAGCCGTGCAGACGGCTGGCTTCAATACGTGGATTGATCAGGATCTCGACCAGCTTCTTTTTAAACTGCTGACGAACGGTATCGCCCAGTTTGTGCCATTCCTTCAAAGCCCGCGCATCGAAATCCAGTTCATAGGTCATCCAGTGAGACCTTCACCCGCTGCGGCGCAGACAGCCGTTCCCGAACTGTTGCCAACAATGCCTCATCATCTTCAGTCATGAGAACAGGCTTGAAAGGTAACTGGCCGCGTTCTGCCACGTACTGCAAGGCTTGACGCATTAATTCCGATGGGGTGACGCCGAGCTTTTCCAACTCGTGATAAGCACGAGCCTTAAGGTCGTCGTCGATACGTACGTTGATAGAGGCCATGGGGTAGCCCTCACTGTAAAGACATCAGTCATTACAGTGGCGCATGAAGGTTTCTTTTGCAAGTCTGACTTATCTGGTGCCAGTCAGGCCTTTTCCCAAAGCTCAAAGTTGTACGCCGGCTTGTCCCCTTCAGCCGGATTCACAACATTCGACACCAGCTTCCACTGGTTCGCATCAAACGCCGGAAACCAAGCATCCCCTTCCGGGCTCAGCGCCACTCGCGTCAAATACAGGCGATCTGCCTGTTCCAGCCCCTGCGCATACAACTGCGCACCGCCGATCAGCATCAGCTCATCCACGCCCTGCGCCAGCGCCCAGGCTTCGGCCCGTTCCACTGCCGCTTCCAGTGACGGAAAAACTTCCGCACCTTCCAGGCTCAGATCGGTCTGACGGCTGACCACAATGTTCAAGCGTCCCGGCAACGGTCGGCCCAGGGAGTCCCAGGTCTTGCGCCCCATGATGATCGGCTTGCCGAGCGTAGTGGCCTTGAAATATTTGAAGTCCCCCGGCAAATGCCAGGGCATGCTGTTGTCGACGCCGATCACACGGTTTTCACCGAGGGCTGCGATCAGGCTTAAAGGGAGAGTTTTTTTCATGGCGACGAGAATACCAGAGCCCCGCGCAGCTTTCCCCAACAGGGTGCACAGCGGTTATGCTCCAATCTCATTAGCTCAACAGGACGGCGCGTGACTGCACTGACCCCCCTGCACAGACTCTGGCTGACAGAAACCGTGCGCCTGCGTGAAGAACACGCCGGCGCCTTGGAAGACCAGGAAGCCAACCGTCTGGCCCGCAAGGCCGGCGGCGACCTGCCGACGCGCATTCAGCACCGCGCCTTGCACCTGGCCGAACGCGACGGTCTGAGCACCGCCCTCACCCATTGGCTGCAAGGCGCGCGCCTGGCGCTGGTGGTGCTGGCGATTGTCGCCATCATCAGTGGCGCCGGCCTGGCTTTGGCCGCGCTCGGCAACGGCCTGGCCCCGGTGAATGTGTTCTGGGCCCTGGGCAGCCTGCTCGGCTTGAACCTGATCCTGCTGCTCAGTTGGGTCATGGGCCTGCTGTTTGCCGGCGAACACAGCGCCAGCCTCGGTCGCCTGTGGTTGTGGCTCAGCGAAAAACTCGCCCGCGACGCCAAGGCCGCGCAACTGGCGCCGGCGTTATTGCTGTTGTTACAGCGCCAGAAACTCAATCGCTGGGCCGTCGGCGTACTGGTCAACGGCCTGTGGTTGCTGGCGTTGCTCAGCGCGCTGGTGGTCCTGCTGATGCTGCTCGCCACAAGGCGCTACGGCTTCGTGTGGGAAACCACCATTCTTGGTGCCGACACTTTTGTCGCCGTCACCCAGGCCCTCGGCACGCTGCCTGGATTGTTCGGCTTCAACGTGCCGACAGTCGAGATGATCCGCGCCAGCGGCGACTCGGCATTGAATATCGAAAACGCCCGCCAAGCCTGGGCCGCCTGGCTGGTGGGCGTGTTGCTGGTCTACGGCCTGCTGCCACGACTGCTCCTCGCCCTGCTGTGCCTGTGGCGCTGGAAACGCGGGCGCGCCGCATTGCGCCTGGACCTTAACCTGCCCGGCTACAGCCCATTGCGCGAACGCCTGATGCCGAGCAGCGAACGCCTCGGCGTCAACGACGCCGCACCGGAACAACTGCACCAGGTCAACGGTGGTGTGAACGAACTGCAAAGCGACGGCGCGCTGGTGGTGGCCATCGAACTGGACGATCAACGGCCCTGGCCGCCCAAATTGCCCGGCACCGTAAAAGACGCCGGTATTCTCGACAGCCGCGAATCGCGCCACAAACTGCTGGAGCAACTCACGCGCTTCCCGCCCGCGCGCCTGGCCATTGCCTGCGACCCACGCCGCTCGCCGGATCGCGGCAGCCTGGCGCTGATCGCCGAACTGGCGCGCAGTGCCGCGGCCACCCGCGTGTGGTTGCTGCAAGCGCCACCGGGCCAGGCGCTGGACGCCGAGCGCCTGGGCGATTGGCACACCGCGCTGCAACAGTTGGAGCTGCCGTTTGCCGACTGTGCGCCGCTGAACTGGCTGGAGACCGGTCATGACTAAGCCGCTGAAACTCGCCGTGGTCGGCCACACCAATGTGGGCAAGACCTCGCTGCTGCGCACCCTGACCCGCGATGTGGGCTTCGGCGAAGTCTCCCATCGTCCCAGCACCACGCGACACGTGGAAGGCGCGCGCCTGTCGGTGGAGGGCGAAGCCCTGCTGGAGCTGTACGACACGCCCGGCCTGGAAGACGCCATTGCCCTGCTCGACTACCTGGAACGCCTCGACCGCCCCGGCGAACGCCTGGACGGCCCGGCGCGCCTGGCACGTTTTCTTGAAGGCAGCGAAGCACGCCAGCGTTTCGAGCAGGAAGCCAAGGTGCTGCGCCAACTGCTGGCCTGCGACGCCGGCCTGTATGTGATCGACGCCCGCGAACCGGTGCTGGCCAAGTACCGCGACGAGTTGCAAGTGCTGGCCAGTTGCGGCAAACCGCTGCTGCCGGTGCTCAACTTCGTCAGCAGCAACGATCACCGCGAGCCGCACTGGCGCGAAGCCCTGGCCCGCCTCGGCTTGCATGCGCTGGTGCGTTTTGACAGCGTCGCGCCGCCCGAAGACGGCGAACGTCGCCTGTATGAAAGCCTCGCCTTGTTGCTGGAAACCGCACGGCCGCAACTGGAACGTTTGATTGTGGATCAAGAGGCCCAGCGTCAGGCCCGCCAGCAAAGCGCCGCGCGGTTGATCGCCGAGCTGTTGATCGACTGCGCCGCGTGCCGACGCAGCGTGTTCACTGAAGATGAGCCGCAAGCCATCAGCGAGTTGCGCAAGGCCGTGCGCCAGCGCGAACAAAAATGCGTGGAGGCGTTGCTCAAGCTGTTCGGCTTTCGTGCGCAGGACGCCGCCGCCAGTGATCTACCGCTGCTCGACGGCCGCTGGGGCGATGACCTGTTCAACCCGGAAACCCTCAAGCAACTCGGCGTGCGCGTGGGCGGTGGGATCGCCGCAGGCGCGGCCGCCGGTGCCGGTGTGGACTTGTTGGTCGGCGGGCTGACCCTCGGCGCTGCCGCCCTCGCCGGCGCCATCGCCGGGGGTGCGCTGCAAACCGCGCGCAGTTATGGCAGCCGTCTGCTGGGCAAAATCAAAGGCCAGCGCGAACTCACCGTGGACGACAGCGTGCTGCGCCTGCTCGCCCTGCGCCAACGCCAGTTGCTCAAGGCCCTGAACCTGCGCGGCCATGCCGCGATGCACAGCATCAAGGTCGATACGCCCCAGGACAAAACCTGGCGCGAAGGCCAATTGCCGGACGCGCTGCACAAGGCCCGCGCCCATCCGCAATGGTCGTCCCTCAACCCTCACGTCAAACTGAGCCAGGCAGAGCGTCAGGAACAGGTTGAAGCCCTCGCTCAGCGCCTCGACGACACCTGAGCTGCCAGCACCTGGCGGGCCTTGGCCTTGAGCATTGCCAGGTCAAGCAGCGGCACATGCCTGTGTTTGGCCTGCTCGTCCCAATGGCGCATGCGCAGGCTGATCCGACAGAGCGGGTCCTGCTCGAAGACACGAGCTTCTTCGGCGCTCATCACACCGCCCTGATAACCCAAGGTTCGGCGGCTGGCTTCGCTCAGGCGCGCGTAGTAGTCCGGCTGACTGAACGTCAGGTAACGCTTGGCCTGCACATGGTATTCGACCAGTTTGGCCATGCGTTCACTGAAGCCCGCACGCCGTAGATAGTCCGCCCCCAGCCGCTCATGGCTGACCACGCCATACCCACCCATGTTCTCGCCGCCTTCGCCGCAAATGTGCCCGATATCGTGGAAGAACGCCGCCAATACCACCTCTTCATCGAAACCTTCGGCCATGGCCAACTGCGCGGTTTGGGACATATGCTCGATCTGCGACACCGGCTCGCCGATGTAATCCGCCGTGCCGTACCGTTCGTACAAACCGAAGACTTCATCAACTCCCTGCTCGCGGTTCGTCACGCCTCCTCCCACAACGCACGGATATTGCGCTCGGCCATCGCCGGCCCCACGCTCATGCCTACGCCGGTGTGCATCAACGCCGCGCTCACCCCTGGCGCCACGCGCAGGAACGAAAACGGCCCCGGCCCACGCGCGCCATACACCCCCTGCCAACGCTCCACCACCTGGAGCGTGCAGCCCAAGGTCTGCTCGGCCAGTTCGATCAGCCAGTCGTCGACCTGCTCGGCATTGAACGGCGACGCATCGCTGCCGTAATCGTGGGAGTCGCCGATGATCAGTTCGCCATGGGGCGTCGGGCTGATCAGCAGGTGAATCCCGTGCTCGTGCAGGTGCGGTGTTTCACGCAGGATCTGCGCCTGCACCGGCGCGGCTTCCGGCAGGTCGGCGAAGGCGCCGTAATGCACACAACTGAGGCCTGTGAGCAACGCATGTTGCAGGTTCAGGTTCACCGCCGGCCGGGCGCGCAGCATTTGCAGGCGGCAGACATGCGGGTTGAGCTGGGCAATTGATTCGGCCAGCAGGGTTTGATAATCGTGGCCGGAACAGACGATGATCTGCTCGCCACGAAAGCTGCCCGCCGTGCTGTGCAACTGGCCCGGTTCGACGTCGCGCACCAGGGTGGAAAAGTAGAACTCCACGTCAAGCTGCTGGCTCAGGTAGTGGATCAACGCCGGGATGGCTTCGCGCGAATACAGTTGCTGATCGTCCTTGCCATGCAGTGCGGCGCGGTGATGGCGGAACTGGCCGCCATACAGATCCCTCAGCGCCGCGCCCTGCAACAACTCGACGTTGTAGCCGTGTTGCCGGGCGCGGCCAGCGCAAAAGGCTTCCAACAGATGTTCTTCGGCTTCGGTGCGGGCAAACAGGTACGCGCCATTGCGCTTGAGTTGCAGGCCCGCCACCTGCGCCCAATGGCCCCAGATTTCGCGGCTTTCCCGCGCCAGGTCGAGCATCGGCCCCGGCGGCTGGCCGGTGACCAATGCCTGGCCGAAGTTGCGTACCGAGGCGCCCAAGGGCATGGCGCTGCGCTCGAACACCTTGACCTTGAGGCCACGCTTGGCGGCGGCGTACGCGTGGGACAGGCCGAGGATGCCGGCGCCGATGATCAACAGTTGTGTCATGAAATGATGTCCTGAATTCGAAGCCGCTATCGGGGGCAAGCCCCCGATGAGGCCATCAGCCCTAACGAAAACCTTACTGACCGGCGACCTTTTCCGACTTGCCGTCATAACGCTTGCGCCACTCAGCCAGGATGCTGTCGCGGTTCTTCGAGGCCCAGGCAAAGTCGTTCTTGATCAATCGCTGCTCATAATCGGCCGGCAATTCGGTCTGCGGCTTGGCGATACCCGGCTGGGCGAGTACGGCGAAGTTGTCCTTGTACAGCGCCATCGCCGCCGGGCTGGCGGAGAAGTCGGCGAGTTTTTTCGCCGCATCGGCGTGGGCCGTGCCCTTGATCACAGCCGTGGCCTCAATGTCCCAGCCCAGGCCTTCCTTCGGCAGGATGATGTCCAGCGGTGCGCCCTGGCGCTTGAGCTGTATGGCCGGGTATTCAAACGAAATGCCAATCGGAAACTCCCCCGATGCCGCCAGCTTGCACGGCTTGGAGCCGGAGTGGACGTACTGGCCGATGTTCTGGTGCAGGTCGTCCATGTACTGCCAACCCTGTTTTTCGCCAAAGGTCTGCAGCCAGGCGCTCACGTCCAGAAAGCCGGTGCCCGAGGACGCCGGGTTAGGCATGACGATCTTGCCCTTGTACTCAGGCTTGGTCAGGTCTTGCCAGCTCACCGGTTTGGTCAGGCCCTGCTTTTCGGCTTCGACGGTGTTGAAGCAGATAGTCGCCGCCCACACGTCCATGCCGACCCAGGCCGGTGGGTTGGCGGCATCGCGGTAGTTCTTGCCGATCTTGTCCAGGTCCTTCGGTGCGTAGTTATCGAGCATGCCCTGCTGGTCGAGGATCGCCAGGCTGGAGGCGGCCAGGCCCCACACCACGTCAGCCTGCGGGCGGTCCTTCTCGGCCAGCAGCTTGGCGGTGATGATGCCGGTGGAGTCGCGCACCCATTTGATCTCGACGTCGGGGTTGGCTGTTTCGAACGCCTGCTTATAGGTCTTCAACTGCTCGGCTTCGAGGGCCGTGTACACGGTGAGCTCGGTCTTGGCGAAGGCATTCAGGCTGAATGCAGTGAGTGCGGCAGCGACCAGCGCCAGGGGCTTGAACATGAATCACCTCCTTTAATGGGGACGGATTTATTTACCCGGCGCGCTCTGGCGCCAGGCTTGAGAGCGGCGCAACACGCCACGTGAGGCCCACGCCAGCAGCAGCGAGACGCTGGCCGACGTGAACAGGATCAGGGTCGACATGGCCGCCGCACCGCCCACATTGCCGGCGTCGTCCATGTTCAGCACGGCGACGGCAGCGAGGATAGTGTCGGGGCTGTAGAGGAAGATGGCGGCGGACACGGTGGTCATCGCCGACACAAACAGGTAGCGCACGATATCCAGCAGCGCCGGCAGGCAGATCGGCACGGTGACGCGCAGATAATGACGGTACAGCGGCGCCTTCAGCGACAGCGCGGCGGCTTCGAACTCGCTGTCCAACTGGCGCAGCGCCGTGGTGGCGGTCATCTGCGCGGTGGTCAAATAGTGAGCGATGGTGCACACCACCAGCAGGGTCATGGTCCCGTAGAACACATGCAGCGGGTTACCGTTGAGGTTGAAAAAGAACACGTAGCCCAAACCCAACACCAACCCCGGCACGGCCATCGGTACGAAGCTGAGCAGGCGCAACGCCAGGTTCAGGCCCTTCTGACCCTGGGTCTTTTCCATCAGGTAGGCGCCGGTAAAAATCAGCACGCTGCCGATCAATGCGGCGCACAGCGCCAGGGTCAGGCTGTTGCGATAGGCCAACCAGCCGCCGCCCGCCGTGTCTTCGAATTGGTAATGATTAAGCGACAGCGACAGGTTGTACGGCCAGAACTTGACCAGCGAGGAGTACACCGCCATGCCGAACACCAGCAGCAACACCGCACAGATCAGCAGGACGATCGCCAGGTAGCTGCCATCCCTTACCCGCGACGGCGCCGGTCGGAACACTTGGGCACGGCCACTCATGGCATCGCCCTGCCGACGGCGCAGCCACGCATCCACGCCAAAACTGAACAGCGCCGGCAGCAGCAACACCATGCCGATCAGCGCGCCGCGTCCAAACTGTTGCTGGCCGACCACCGCCTTGTAGGCCTCCAGTGCCAGTACCTGGTAATCGCCCCCCACCACCACGGGCACGCCGAAGTCGGTGATGGTCAGGGTGAACACCAGGCAGAACGCGGCGAACACCGCCTGGCATGTCGCCGGCCAGGTGATACTGCGAAACGCCCGCGCCGGGCTGGCGCCCATGCTGGACGCCGCATCGAACAGGCGCGCATCCGCCAGCGACAGCGCCGACAGCAAGATCATCAGCGCATGTGGGAAGGTGTAGATCACCTCCCCCAGAACAATGCCCCAGAAGCCGTAGATATTCTCCGAGAGCAGCCCGCGCAACAGGCCCTGGTTACCGAACAAGTACACCAGCGCAATGCCCGGCAGCATCGACGGCGCCATCAACGGCAGCAGCGACAGGCCGCGCCAGATCGCCTTGCCGGGAATCAACGTGCGCTGCAGGGCGTAGGCAAACAGGTAGGCCAACGGTACGACGATGGCCGCGACGCTGAGAGAAACTTTCAGACTGTTACCCAGCAGCCAGTGGAAGTTTTCGCTGGTCACCAACGCCCGGGCAGCAATCAGCCCGCCGCCCTGCCCGGCCTCACTGCTGAAGCCGCGCCAGAAGATCGCCAGCAAGGGCAGCAACACAGCGACGCCGAGCAACAGCAGCCACAGCACTTTGCCGCCCACCACAAACAGGCGGTCGCCCCTTTCGGCGCGGGAAACCTGGCGTGGCATCGGCAGCGTCATCACGCCAGCCATCTCAGGCAAACACCTGCAGGCTGCGCGGCGGCAGGGCCACCCAAATGTCCTGGGCGCCCAGGCGCGGCATGGCTTCGGGGGCCAGTTCGGCCAGCAGCGGGTGACCGGGCAACTGCTCCAGCTCAAAGCTCATGCGGCAGCGGTTGCCAAGGAAGGTGATCTCGCGGACCTTGGCCGGGAACAGGTTTTCTTCATGCACAGGGGGGTTCACGCTGATGGCTTCCGGGCGGCAGAACAGACGACCGGACCTGGCCCCACCAGCATCATCGGCCAGGCGCATATTCATCCCGCCGACCTGGGCGTGGCTGGCGCTGTTGCGGCTGAACGGCAGCCAGTTGCCCTGGCCGACAAACTCCGCCACGAACGGTGTGGCCGGGCGGTCGTAGATCTCCTGGGGCGTGGCGTATTGCTCGACCTTGCCGTTGTTCATCACGGCAATCCGGTCGGCCATCAACATGGCTTCGTCCTGGTTGTGGGTGACCATCAAGGTGGTGACGCCCAGGCGCCGTTGCAGCTGGCGCAGTTCAGTGCACAAGTGCTCGCGCACACGGGCGTCCAGCGCGGACATGGGTTCGTCGAGCAGCAACAACGACGGGGCCGGCGCCAACGCACGCGCCAGCGCTACACGTTGCTGCTGACCACCGGAGAGTTGACCGGGGTATTTTTTTTCACTGCCCAGCAGGCCCACCAGCTCAAGCATCTGCCCGACGCGCTTGCGCACTTCATCGCGGCCACTGCCGGTGAGGCCGTAGCCGATATTCGCTTCGACGGTGAGGTTGGGAAACAGCGCGTAGGACTGGAACAAAATGCCGTAGTCCCGGGCCTGGGGCGGCAGCAGGGAAACATCGCGGTTGCCCAGGTAAAGCTCACCGCTGTCCTGGCGCTCCAGGCCGGCGATGCAGCGCAGCAAGGTGGTCTTGCCGCAACCGGACGGCCCCAGCAGGCACACCAACTCGCCAGCGGCGACGTCCAGGGACACGTTGTCCAGCGCGGTAAAGGCGCCGAAGCGTTTCTGGATGGCACGCACCTTCATCGGCGCGCCGGGTTGGGTCAGGGCTGTGTTCATGGGGGCACCTCATCGAACGAATGAGGGCCATGCTAGGCGGGCAATGCGTCGTGCATGTGGCAGGAAGGCAAAAGGCGGTGATAGTGGTATTGGTGGATTTGGGTAGGACTCGTAGTGATGGGTTGCCTGGTCTTGCTCCCGATTGGCCCCAAAGGCCACCCCAACGTTTCAGATCGGCGACATTTCCTGCGCCAACCCCAGAAAAGCCGCCGGCAGCCGCGCACCTTTACGCTCCTTGAGGCAGTAAAGATACTCCGAGATCTGCGGCGCATTCTCGAGGGTCAACACCCGCAGCTGTGGGTCATGCGGCACTTCCTGGCGGGCAATGATGCTGATGCCGATATTGCGCAGCACCGCCTCGCGGATCGATTCGCGGCTGCCGATTTCCAGCAGCGGGCCGTAGCTCACGCCGGCACCTTGCAGCATTTCTTCGGTGAGACGGCGTGTGGTGGAGCCGGCTTCGCGCATCAACAAGGTGTGCCCGGCCAGTGCGGTCAAGGGCACATGATCGAGCTTGGCCAGGGGATGATTACGGTGCACCGCCAGCACCAGCGGGTCGGTGCCGAGTACCCGACGAATCAGGCGCGGGTCTTCCAGCAGTTGCGAAGAGGCCGCGACATCGACGCGGTAATCGTCCAACGCCTCGAGCACCTGCTGGGAGTTGCCGATTTCCACCGACACGTCCACTTGCGGCAGGCGCTCGCGAAAGGCTTTGACCAGATCCAGGATGTAATACGGCGCCGTCGCGGCAATGCGCAAGGCGCCCTGGACCTGGCCGTTGTTACGCAGGAAAAATTCGATATCCGCTTCCTGCTGCAACAACGCCTTGACCATCGGCAACAGCCGCGCGCCTTCGTCACTCACCGTGAGGCGGCGACCGCCACGGTAGAACAGCTCAACGCCGTACTGGCTTTCCAGGTTGCGAATCTGGGTGGTGACCGTGGGCTGGCTGAGGCCGAGTTTCTTCGCCGCCTGGGTGATGCTGCCCAGGCGGGCTACCATGAAAAACGCCTTCAGCTCGGCACTCAGCACACCACCCTCTCATCCTCATTTGCGCAACAGGCGCAGGCCATTGAACACCACCAGCAGGCTCACGCCCATGTCGGCGAACACCGCCATCCACATGGTGGCCATGCCCAGGAACGTGACCGCCAGGAAAATCGCCTTGATCACCAACGCCAGGGCGATGTTCTGCTTGAGGATACTCGACGTTTGCCGCGACAACCGAATGAAAGCCGGGATCTTGCGCAAATCATCGTCCATCAGCGCCACGTCGGCGGTCTCGATGGCGGTGTCGGTGCCGGCGGCGGCCATGGCAAAGCCGATCTCGGCGCGGGCCAGGGCCGGGGCATCGTTGATGCCGTCGCCGACCATACCCACGCGGCGGCCCTGGCCGTAGAGGGTTTCGATGGCGTGCAGCTTGTCGGTGGGCAGCAGGTCACCCTGGGCCTGATCGATGCCGACCTGTGCCGCAATCGCCTGGGCGGTGTGGGTGTTGTCACCGGTGAGCATCAGGGTCTTGATGCCCAGCTCGTGCAGCTGCCGGATGGCTTCGCGGCTGCTGTCCTTGACCGTGTCAGCCACGGCGAACAGTGCCAGCGGGCCTGACTTGTCGAGCAACAGCACCACGGACTTGCCTTGTTTCTCCAGGGCGAAGAGCTTTTCTTCAAGCTGCGGCGAACACAAGCCGAGGTCTTCCACCAGGCGGTGGTTGCCCAGGTGGTAGGTTTTGCCATTGATATCACCGCGCACACCACGACCGACCAAGGCTTCGAAGTTATCCACAACGTGGTTCGGCAGATTGTTATCCACAGCCGCTTTGGCGATGGCCAACGACACAGGGTGGTCGGAACGCCCGGCCAAACTGGCGGCCAGGGCCGGTGCGCTGTCTTCTACATTGGGGAATAGCGCCAGGTAATCGGTTTGCACCGGTTTGCCGTGGGTAATCGTGCCGGTCTTGTCCAGCGCCAGATAGTCGAGCTTATAGCCGCCCTCCAGGTACACGCCGCCCTTGATCAGGATACCTTTGCGCGCCGCCGCCGCCAGGCCGCTGACGATAGTCACCGGGGTGGAGATCACCAGCGCGCACGGGCAGGCGACCACCAGCAGCACCAGGGCGCGGTAGATCCAGTCGAACCACACGCCGGCCATGAACAGCGGCGGGATCACCGCCACGCCCAGGGCAAACAGGAACACCGCCGGGGTGTAGACCTTGGAGAAACTGTCGACGAAGCGCTGGGTCGGTGCGCGGGCACCTTGGGCCTGCTCCACCGCATGGATGATGCGCGCCAGTGTTGAGTTGTTGGCCGCTGCGGTGACGGCGTATTCCAGGGAACCGGCCTGGTTGATGGTGCCGGCGAAGACTTTGTCGCCCACGGTCTTTTCAATCGGCAGGCTTTCGCCGGTGATCGGCGCCTGGTCGATGGTGGATTGACCGGCCGTGACTTCACCGTCCAGGCCAATGCGCTCGCCGGGTTTTACCCGCACGATGGCCCCAAGTTCGATGTCTTTGACCTCCTGTTCCACCCAGCTTCCGTCAGCCTGCCGCACGGTGGCCTGTTCCGGGGTCATCTGCATCAAGCCACTGATGGCATTGCGTGCGCGGTCGAGTGACTTGGCTTCGATCAACTCGGCCACGGTGAACAGGAACATCACCATGGCGGCTTCCGGCCACTGGCCGATCAGCACCGCGCCGGTGACGGCAATGCTCATCAGGGCGTTGATGTTCAGGTTGAGGTTTTTCAGGGCAATCCAGCCCTTTTTGTAGGTAGTGAGGCCACCGCTGAGGATCGACACCAATGCCACGATGGCAATCACCCAAGTCGGCGCGGCGTTGGTGAAGTGCAGTACTTCGGCACCCAACGCCCCCACACCGGACAACGCCAGCGGCCACCAATGTTTCCTGACGGGCGACTCGGCGGCCGGGGTGCCTTGTTCAATCGGGTCGGCCTGCATGCCCAGGGATTTGATCGCATCGATGATCGGCGCCGTGCTCGGCAAGTCATGGGTGACGCCGAGGATGCGGTTGATCAGGTTGAATTCCAGTTGCTGCACGCCGGCCAGCTTGCCCAGTTTGTTCTGGATCAGCGTTTGCTCGGTGGGGCAGTCCATGGCTTCGATGCGAAAGGTGCTCAGGCGCGAGCCGGCGGTAGGGGCCTGGCTCAGTTGCACCCGCGCAGGAGCCGGGGTGCCGGAACAGCAGGCACCGCCGTGGCCGTGGTTATGCACAGGCGTCAGCTTCTTCTCGCCATGGTCATGGTCATGGTCATGTTTGTGCGGGGAGAGGTGCGGGGTGTGAAGGGAATCGCTCATCAGGTCGCGTCCATAAAAGGTGCCTGTTGCCAAGTAAAGACCCTGTAGCCACTATAGGGTCAAGCACCCTTTTGGAGATTGCTGCGATGAAGATCGGCGAATTGGCCAAACTCACCGACTGTCCGGTGGAAACCATCCGTTATTACGAGAAAGAAGGCCTGCTGCCGCCCCCGGCCCGCACTGACGCCAACTATCGCGTGTACACCCAGGCGCACACCGAACGGCTGGTCTTTATCCGCAACTGCCGCAGCCTGGACATGACCCTCGAAGAAATCCGCAGCCTGCTCAGCCTGCGCGACAGTCCCCAGGACCAGTGCGAAAGCGTGAATGCGTTGATCGACGAGCATATTCACCATGTAAAAGCACGGATCGATGGGCTGTTGGCGCTGCAGGAGCAATTGCTGGATTTGCGCCAGCGCTGTGGGGGTGGGGAGCAGTGTGGGATTTTGCAGCGGCTGGAGGTGAACGGGAGTGTGCAGCCCAGTGAAGCTGAGCCTTCACACGTGGGCAGAAGCCATGGCCATTAACCCAGACTGGTAACCGGATAAAAATGTGGGAGCAAGCCCCCTCCCACATTTGGACCGAGACCGACTTTAGATCGCCACGTCCGCCTTGATGCTTGGATCGGCCTCGTACCCCACGATCTCGAAGTCTTCGAACTTATAGTCGTAGATTGATTCGGGCTTACGCTTGATCACCAGCTCCGGCAGCTTCTTCGGCGTGCGCGCCAGCTGGGTGCGGATCTGTTCCATATGGTTGCTGTAGGCGTGGGTGTCGCCGGTGGTGACGATGATCTCGTGGGGGATCAGGTCGCACTGTTGGGCCAGCATATGGGTGAGCAGCGCCAGGGCGGCGGTGTTGTACGGCAGGCCAAGGAACACATCGGAACTGCGGATGTATAACTGCATCGACAGATGACCGTCATGCACAAATGCCTGGTACAGCAGGTGGCACGGCGGCAGGGCTTGCTTGCCGTTGCGCGCGTTTTCCTGGGGGCTCTTGGTCTCGTCCGGCAGGTATTCGACGTTCCAGCCGTGGAACAGGATGCGCCGGCTGTTGGGGTTGGTCTTGAGGGTGTGAACCATGTAGTCGATCTGGTTGATCGTGCCGCCGTCCTTGGTCGGCCAGGCAGTCCACTGCTCGCCGTACACCGGGCCCAGGTCGCCGTCTTCGGTGGCCCATTCGTCCCAGATGCGCACACCGTTTTCGTTGAGCCACTTGATGTTGGTGTTGCCGCTCAACATCCAGATCAGTTCGTTGGCGATGCTTTTGAAGTGAAGCTTTTTGGTGGTCAGCAGCGGGAAGCCGTCGGCCAGATTATGCCGATACTGACGGGCGAACACGGCCTTGGTGCCGGTGCCGGTGCGATCGCCCTTGGTCAGGCCATTGGTCACGACGTCGTTCAGCAGCTCGAGATATTGCTTCATATCATTACCTGTATCGTTGAAGCCGAGACCTCGCAGGCCCCGGCATTCGAATTCAAAGCGCGGTGTTCTTCAACGGCTGCGGGCGATTGTACGCCCACCACAGCAGGCCCAGGCCTACCAGGATCATCGGGATGCTGAGCACCTGCCCCATGGTCAACCAGCCCCACGCCAGGTAACCCAACTGGGCATCCGGCACGCGCACGAACTCGACGATAAAGCGGAAGATCCCGTAGAACAACGCGAACATGCCGGAAACGGCCATGGTCGGACGTGGCTTGCGCGAGAAGAGGTAAAGGATAAGGAACAGCGCCACACCTTCCAGAGCGAACTGGTACAGCTGCGACGGATGGCGCGGCAGTTGCGCCGGATCGCTGAACGGAGGGAAGACCATGGCCCAGGGCACGTCGGTCGGCTTGCCCCACAATTCGGCGTTGATGAAGTTGCCGATACGCCCGGCGCCCAGGCCGATCGGCACCAGCGGCGCGACGAAGTCCATCAGTTCGAAGAACGACTTGCCGTTGCGACGGCCAAACCACCAGGCCGCGATCATCACGCCGATGAAGCCACCATGGAACGCCATGCCGCCCTTCCAGACCTCGAAGATCAGCATCGGATTGGCGATATACGCAGGAAGATCGTAGAACAGTACATACCCCAGACGCCCGCCGACGATCACCCCCATCGACAGCCAGAACACCATGTCGGAGAGTTTTTCCTTGGTCCAGGTCGGGTCGAAACGGTTCAGGCGCCGGGACGCCAGCAGCCAGGCGCCGCCGATGCCGATCAGGTACATCAACCCGTACCAGTGGATTTTCAGCGGACCGATGGCCAGGGCCACCGGGTCGATCTGCGGGTAAGGCAGCATTGCGACTCCTCGTTAAATCATTCGTTATAGCGACCGGACCATGCCCGGGCGCGATTAAGCGTGCGTTACAGCAACTGCCGTCAAATCAGAAAATTTATACCGACGCAAAACAGCAGGCCGGCGAACAGCCGCTTGAGCAAGCGCGGCGACAAGCGGTGCGCCAGGCGTGCGCCAAAGCGCGCGAATACCATACTGGTCAGGGCAATCCCCAGCAGTGCGGGCAAATACACGAACCCTAGACTATGAGCGGGCAGCAACGGGTCATGCCAGCCCAGAATCATGAAACTTAATGCACTGGCCAGGGCAATCGGCAGACCACAGGCCGAAGAGGTGGCCACTGCCTGCTGCATCGGCACGCTGCGCCAGGTTAAAAACGGCACGGTCAGCGAGCCGCCACCGATGCCGAAAATCGCCGAGGCCCAGCCGATTACCGTACCGGCCAGGGTCAGCCCGACCTTGCCCGGCACCGTGCGGCTGGCCTTGGGCTTGAAATCCAGGCCCAGTTGCACCGCCACGACCAGCGCAAACACACCGATGATCTTTTGCAAATGCGGGCCGGAAATCGCCTCGGCAGTCAGCGCGCCGAAGCCTGCGCCGATCAAAATGCCTACCGTCATCCACACGAAGATCGGCCAACGCACCGCGCCGCGCCGGTGGTGCTCACGCACGGCATTGATCGAGGTAAAGATAATCGTCGCCAGGGAGGTGCCCACGGCGAGGTGAGTCAGCACCTGCGGGTCGAAGCCCTGCACGGTGAAGCTGAACACCAGCACCGGCACAATGATGATCCCGCCGCCGACACCGAACAGCCCCGCCAGCACGCCTGCGCAGGCGCCCAGCAGCAAATACAGCAGAAATTCCATGGGAGCCCCCGAATCAAGTCCGGCATGTTAACGGATGGAAGGCGTGCTACCCAACTGGATACGATGGAACGCCTCCGGTTGTGTGGGTAGAGTGGCAAAAAACCACAAAGGGAAATCGCCTGATGTGCCTGATTGTTTTCGCCTGGCGGCCGGGCCACGCCCAACCGCTGATCGTCGCGGCCAACCGTGATGAGTTCTACGCCCGCCCCAGCCTGCCGCTGGCCCAGTGGCCGGATGCGCCGCACGTCTACGCCGGCCGCGATCAGGAAGCCGGCGGTACCTGGTTGGGGGTGAATGCCGAGGGGCGTTTTGCCGCGCTGACCAATATCCGTGATCCGCATCAGCCGCCGGCACGCAAGTCCCGCGGGGAACTGGTGGCGCGGTTTCTCAGTGGTTCGCTGTCGATTGAGGATTATTTGGCCGACGTTAACGGCCGTTCGATTGAATATGCCGGGTTTAACCTGCTGGTGGGGACCCAGGATGAGCTGTGGCACTACAACGCCCATCACACCGAGCCCACGCAGTTGAAACCGGGCGTGTATGGGTTATCCAACGCAGGGCTGGACACGCCTTGGCCAAAACTGCTCAAGACCAAAGCCGCGCTGAGCGAATTGCTGGCCGATCCGCAGCCTGAAGCGCTATTGGAGATTCTGAGCGATCCGCGGATTGCGCCGTTTGCCGAGCTGCCGGATACCGGCGTGGGTCTGGCGACCGAAAGTCTGCTGTCGAGCGTGTTTATCGCCAGCCCCACTTATGGGACACGGGCGAGCACGGCGTTGATTGTGAATGCCGATGGCACACGGCGGATGGTGGAGCGCAGTTTTGGGCCGCAAGGTGGGCGGCTGGGTGAAGTAGAGCTCAGAATTTAGCGGCATGATCGTTCCCACGCTCTGCGTGGGAACGATCAGGTTCTAAAGGGTTTTGGCCGACGCCGGGTTGATCATCCGCGTCAGCCCCAAATTCTTCAGCGCCAACTGCAGCGAGCTGTGGATAACTTGCGGGTTGTCGATGGTCATCAGCTCGGCCAGCAGGTCCTTGGCCATGCTCAGTTCAACCTGGCGCAGCATCCACTTCACCTTCGGCAAGTTGGTGGCGTTCATCGACAGGCTGTCAAAGCCCATTGCCATCAACAGCACCGCCGCCGCCGGGTCACCGGCCATTTCACCGCAGATACTCACCGGCTTGCCTTCGGCATGGGCGTCGCGCACCACGTGTTGCAGCGCTTGCAGCACCGCCGGGTGCAGGTAGTCGTAGAGGTCGGCCACCCGTGGGTTGTTGCGATCCACGGCCAGCAGGTATTGAGTGAGGTCGTTGGAGCCCACCGACAGGAAGTCCACCTGCCGCGCCAGTTCCTTGGCCTGGTAAACCGCTGCCGGGATTTCGATCATCACGCCAATCGGCGGCATCGGTACGTCGGCACCTTCGTCGCGCACTTCGCCCCAGGCACGATGGATCAGGTGCAGGGCCTCTTCCAGCTCATGGGTGCCGGAGATCATCGGCAACAAAATACGCAGGTTGTTCAGCCCCTCGCTGGCCTTGAGCATGGCGCGGGTCTGTACCAGGAAGATCTCGGGATGGTCGAGGGTGACGCGAATGCCGCGCCAGCCGAGGAAGGGGTTGTCTTCCTTGATCGGGAAATACGACAGGGACTTGTCGCCGCCGATGTCCAGGCTGCGCATGGTCACCGGCAGCGGGTGGAAGGCTTGCAGTTGCTCGCGATAAATCGCCAACTGCTCCTTCTCGCTCGGGAAGCGCTGGTTGATCATGAACGGCACTTCGGTGCGGTACAGCCCCACGCCTTCGGCGCCACGTTGCTGCGCACGCGCCACGTCAGCCAACAGCCCGGTATTCACCAGCAACGGCACCCGGTGGCCATCGGTGGTCACGCACGGCAGTTCGCGCAATGAATCGAGGCCCAGCGCCAGTTGTTTCTCTTCTTCAACCACTTCGGCGTATTGCTTGCGCAGTACTTCGCTGGGGTTGGTAAACACTTCGCCACGATGGCCATCGACGATCATGTCGATGCCGTCGACCTTGGAGTACGGCAGGTCCACCAGGCCCATCACCGTCGGAATGCCCATGGCGCGGGCCAGGATCGCGACGTGGGAGTTGCCCGAACCGAGTACCGAGACCAGGCCCACCAGTTTGCCCTCAGGCACTTCGCCGAGCATGGTGGCGGTCAGCTCTTCACTGATCAGGATGGTGTTGTCGGGATAGACCAGGTTGGTGCTGCGGTCTTCCTGCAGATACGCCAGCAGACGGCGACCGAGGTCGCGCACATCCGAGGCGCGCTCGCGCAGGTAGGCGTCGTCCATCAACTCAAAACGGTTGACGTGATCGGTCACCACTTGGCGCAGCGCACCCTGGGCCCACTGGCCGGTCTTGATCACGGTCTTGACTTCGTTACCCAGGGACGCGTCGTCGAGCATCATCTGGTATACGTCGAACAGCGCACGCTCTTCGGGACGCAGTTGGGTGGCCAGCTTGGTCGACAGGTTGCGCATGTCGGCGCGCACGCCTTCCAGGGCGGTCTTGAACAGTTTGATTTCGGCGTCGATGTCGTCGACGGATTTGTCCGGCACCACATCAAGGTCGGCCGGCGGCAACATGACCACGGCTGTACCGACGGCGGCGCCCGGCGAACCCGGCACACCGACGAACTTGGCTTCCTGGATGCCCTTGCCCTGACGGCCCAGGCCACGTATCGAGCCGGTGGCTTCAGCGTGGGCAATAACCCCGGCGAGCTGTGCGCTCATGGTCACGAGGAAGGCTTCTTCACCTTCATCGAACTGACGGCGTTCTTTCTGCTGGATGACCAACACGCCGACGACGCGGCGGTGGTGAATGATCGGTGCGCCGAGGAATGAGGCGTAACGCTCTTCGCCGGTTTCGGCAAAGTAGCGATAACGCGGGTGATCGGCCGCGTTTTCGAGATTCAGGGGTTCTTCACGCGTCCCCACCAGGCCCACCAGCCCTTCATTGGGCGCCATGCTGACCTTGCCGATGGAGCGCTTGTTCAAGCCCTCCGTGGCCATCAGCACAAAACGGTTGGTCTCTGGGTCCAGCAGGTAAACCGAGCAGACCTGGCTGCCCATGGCTTCCTTGACGCGCAACACAATAATCCCCAACGCCGCCTTGAGATCCTTGGCGGAGTTAACTTCCTGGACGATCTTGCGCAGCGTATTGAGCATGGCTCGGGGTCGAACTCCGTCGTCAGTCGCGCGCTAATAGGCGCGGGGCAAGCTCTTTGAGAGCGCGACGATAAACCTCGCGCTTGAATGTCACCACCTGGCCCAACGGGTACCAATAGCTGACCCAGCGCCAGCCATCGAACTCCGGTTTACCGGTCAAATCCATCCGCACCCGCTGCTCGTTGGAGATCAGGCGCAGGAGAAACCATTTCTGCTTCTGGCCGATGCACAGCGGTTGGCTGTGGGTACGCACCAGGCGTTGCGGCAAACGATAGCGCAACCAGCCACGGGTACAGGCCAGAATTTGCACATCTTCACGCTCAAGGCCGACTTCTTCATTCAACTCACGGTACAAGGCGTCTTCAGGGGTTTCGTCGGGGTTGATTCCACCTTGAGGAAACTGCCAGGCATCTTGGTTGATTCGGCGAGCCCATAGCACCTGTCCGGCATCATTCGTAAGAATGATCCCGACATTAGGACGGAAACCATCGGGGTCGATCACGGCAACAACCTCGCAAACGCATGTCGCCGCATTGTTCCACAAAGGTTGTTCCAGCGGCAACGAGGCTTCTTAGCTTATGTGCACTCTTGTGAAAAGACCGTATTCTGGACGCCTTTTTACAGACTTTTCAGCGAGTAACTGCAATGCGCCTGGCTTTATTCGACTTGGACAACACCCTTCTCGGCGGCGACAGCGACCACGCGTGGGGCGATTACCTGTGCGAACGCGGGATTCTCGACGCCGTAGCCTATAAGGCTCGCAACGACGAGTTCTATCAGGATTATCTGGCCGGCAAGCTGGATAACGCCGCCTACCTGAACTTTTGCCTGGAAATCCTCGGCCGCACCGAGATGGCCCAGTTGGATGAGTGGCACAACGACTATATGCGCGACTGCATCGAGCCGATCCTGCTACCCAAGGCCGTGGAACTGCTGGCCAAGCATCGCGCCGCCGGCGACAAGCTGGTGATCATCACCGCCACCAACCGTTTCGTCACCGCGCCAATTGCCGCACGCCTGGGTGTCGAAACCCTGATCGCCACCGAGTGTGAGATGGAAGACGGCCGCTACACCGGGCGCAGCACTGATGTGCCGTGCTTTCGCGAGGGCAAGGTCACGCGCTTGAATCGTTGGCTGGAAGAAACTGGGCATAGCCTGGAAGACAGCTATTTCTATAGCGATTCGATGAATGACCTGCCGTTGCTGGAGCAGGTGACGCACCCGGTGGCGGTGGATCCGGACCCCAATCTTCGCGCTGAGGCTGAACGGCGCGGCTGGCCGGTGATTACGCTGCGTAGCTGATGGCCCTATCGGGGGCAAGTCGGTCTCAAGCCTTAAACCGGCTTGGCCCCCATGAGCCCCGCAATCGCCACGAACCCCACCAGGCTGACCACCGCCAGCACCAGGGTGAAATTCAGACTGCCACCCTCCCCCTTGCGCAGGCGGTTAAGCCGCGCCACCAGCCAGAACCAGGCCAGCGCCGCGACGGTGTAGAGGAGGCTGGAGCCCAGGATCCAGGTCTGCCCCAGCGGCCAGCCGGTCAGGTGCACCAACCACCAGCCGGTGAACGGCATGCTCACCACGCAAATGCCCATCAGCAACCACACGAACGCCCACGGGCGCTGCACGGTCACCGCCGCGCCGGCACTGCGTTTGCGCCAGGCCAGCAGCGCCAGGCCGAGGCCGCTGAGCAGTAACACCACGGTGGCCGCGATGTGGATAACTTTCAGGGTGATCAGGGTTTCCATGTGTCGTCTTCCTTAAAGGCCGCGCCTCAATCAGCGTAGTCGCTCAACCGAGGAACAGTTTATAGGCCGGGTTATCGCTCTCATCCCAGTACGGGTAGCCAATCGCTTCCAACGCGGCCGGCACCAGGTGACGCTCGCTCGCCGGTACTTGCAGGCCAGCGACCACACGGCCGTCGGCGGCGCCGTGGTTGCGATAGTGGAACATCGAGATGTTCCAGCGCCCGCCCAATTTGTTGAGAAAGTTGAACAAGGCCCCCGGACGCTCCGGAAATTCGAAGCGAAACACCACTTCGTTGCTGACGTGCGCCGCATGCCCACCGACCATATGGCGAATGTGCAACTTGGCCAGTTCGTTCTCCGTCAGGTCCAACACCGGAAAACCCTGCTCGGTGAGGCTGGCGATCAGTGCACTGCGCGGATCGTTTTCCGGGTGGGTCTGCACGCCAACGAAGATGTGCGCCTCGCTGCCGGAGTGGTAGCGGTAGTTGAATTCGGTGATCTGGCGCTTGCCCACGGCCTCGCAGAACGCCTTGAAGCTGCCGGGCTGCTCGGGAATGGTCACGGCGATGATGGCTTCGCGGCCTTCGCCCAGCTCGGCGCGCTCGGCCACGTGGCGCAGACGGTCGAAGTTGACGTTGGCGCCGGAGTCGATGGCGACAAAGGTCTGGCCGCTGACGCCACGGGTTTCCACGTACTTCTTGATGCCCGCCACACCCAGGGCGCCCGCCGGTTCGGTAATGGAACGGGTGTCGTCGTAGATGTCCTTGATCGCTGCACAGATTTCATCGGTGCTCACGGTGATCACTTCATCGACATAGTCTTTGCAGATATCGAAGGTGTGCTGGCCGATCTGCGCCACCGCCACGCCATCGGCAAAGATCCCGACCGTCGGCAACACCACGCGTTCGCCCGCCGCCATCGCGGCTTGCAGGCAGTTGGAGTCGTCCGGCTCTACGCCGATGATCTTGATCTCGGGCCGCAGGTATTTCACATACGCCGCAATGCCGGCGATCAGCCCGCCGCCGCCCACCGGTACGAAAATCGCGTCCAGCGGCCCCGGGTGCTGGCGCAGGATTTCCATCGCCACGGTGCCCTGCCCGGCAATGGTGTGCGGATCATCGTAAGGGTGAATGTAGACGTAGCCTTTTTCGTCGACCAGCTTGAGCGAGTAGGCCAGGGCTTCCGGGAAGGAGTCACCGTGCAGCACCACTTTGCCGCCACGCGAGCGCACGCCTTCGACCTTGATCTCCGGAGTGGTCTTGGGCATCACGATGGTGGCCTTGACCCCCAGCACCTTGGCCGCCAGCGCCAGGCCCTGTGCATGGTTGCCCGCCGAAGCGGTGACCACGCCACGCGCGCGTTCTTCGGCGCTCAACTGGGTCAGCTTGTTGTAGGCGCCGCGAATCTTGAACGAGAACACCGGCTGCAAGTCTTCGCGCTTGAGCCAGACCTTGTTGCCCAGGCGCTCGGAGAGCTGGCGGGCGGTCTGCAGCGGGGTTTCTACGGCGACGTCGTAAACGCGCGAGGTGAGGATCTTTTTGACGTAGTGTTCAAGCATCGGCGGAATCACTGGGCGGGTTGGGCAGGGCCGAGGAGTCTAACCCGGCTTTTAGCCGTACGACCACACGAATCCCGAGGTTTTGTTAGGTTATACTCGCGCGCCTCGATAACTCCCCGCCCGTTCCGGAGCCCGCATGACCCAGGATCAACTCAAACAGGCAGTGGCCCAGGCCGCCGTCGATTTAATCCTTCCCAAGCTCGACGACAAGAGCATCGTCGGTGTCGGCACAGGCTCCACCGCCAATTGCTTTATCGATGCGCTGGCCCGGCATAAAGGCGCATTCGACGGCGCCGTGGCCAGTTCCGAAGCCACCGCCGCGCGCCTCAAGGGCCACGGCATTCCGGTGTACGAGCTCAACACCGTGAGCGACCTGGAGTTCTACGTCGACGGCGCCGATGAAAGCGACGCGCACCTGAACCTGATCAAGGGCGGCGGCGCGGCCCTGACCCGTGAAAAGATCGTCGCGGCCGTGGCCAAGACCTTCATCTGCATCGCCGACGCCAGCAAGCTGGTGCCGGTACTGGGCGCCTTCCCGTTGCCGGTGGAAGTGATCCCAATGGCCCGCAGCCATGTGGCCCGCGAGCTGGTGAAACTGGGCGGCGACCCGGTGTACCGCGAAGGCGTGTTGACCGACAACGGCAACATCATCCTTGATGTGTTCAACATGCAGATCACCAACCCGGTGGAGCTTGAGACGCAGATCAATGCGATCGTCGGCGTGGTCACCAATGGCCTGTTCGCCGCGCGCCCAGCCGACGTGCTGCTGCTCGGCACTTGCGAAGGCGTAAAAACCCTCAAGGCCTGATGCAAAACCAAATGTGGGAGCAAGCCCCCTCCCACACTTTTGATCGGCGGTGTGTCAGGGTGTTGGTTTCTTGAAGACGTAGAACAGGTTCGGCTCACTGACCAGGTACAACGTGCCGTCGTCATCCATGGCGATCCCTTCGGCCTGCGGGACGCGCCTTTTCAGGCCGTGGCGCCCATTGAGCAGAGACAGACTGCTCAGCGGGCGACCGTCGATATCCAGTTCCAACACCAGAAACGACTCATCCGACAGCGCCAGCAGATGGCCGCTGCGCTCGTCGTATTGCAGGCTCGAGAGGTCGCGCACAAACAGCCCGGCGTCACGCTTGGGGTTGTTGATCACGTGCACCGAGTAGGTTTTTTCCGGTTTGAAATGGGGAAAACCGCGAACCTCGTAGATCAGCATCGGGTCGCGCTCCTTGGCCACGAACAGGCGCTTGCCCACCGAGTCATAGGCCAACCCTTCGAACCCGTTGTTACCACCGACGTGCACGCCCAGGGTCATTTGCTCGGCATCGGCGGCGTCGAGAAAGCGGGTGTCATCGTCGACATGCACCTTGATCAGACGCTGCTGATGCTCATCGGTGATCACGTAGATGTTGTCGCTGATGAACTCCACGGCCTCGGCGTCGCCAAAGCCCACCAGGGGAATACGCCGCAGGATCTTGCCCTGCAGGGACAGCTCGATCAGCTCGGCGTTTTTATTGGTGACGGTAAACAGGCTTTTGCGCACCGGGTCATAGGTGAGGGCCGAGACATCATCGTCGAGCCCCTCGATCACCTGGGCCTCCAGGACGACCCGGTAATCCGCCAAGCCAATGGAGCGCGCATCCGCCGGCTGGCGCCAGGCCTGCAGATTGAACCAGGCGCGCTCGAACAGGCGAAAATGCTGCGCAACGGCCCCGGCGCTGATCAGGGCGATCAGCGCAAGCACAATCAGAAGGGGTTTGGGGCGGGTTAGTCGACGCATTGGGCGGGCTCAAAATCAAAAGTGGCGAATAAATATCACGCCGGTCTGAATTTAAACTTAAACGCGCCCATCTGTCTGGCGAATGCCGCAACTGGAGAACTATCCGACGTAATCGGTGGGCTACTTCTGCTTTTCGAAACGATAGAACAGGTTCGGCTCACTGACCACGTACAGGGTGCCGCTTTCGTCCATGGTCACACCCTCGGCACGCGGGATGGTGTTCTTGAGGCCGTTGAAGCCGCCGAGCAGGGTCATGAAGCTGACTTGTTCGCCCTTCTCGTTCAGCTCCAGCAACAGATGGGAATCGGCCGACAGCACCAACAGGTGTCCGGTGCGCGGGTCGACAGCCAGGGCCGAGAGGTTGCGCATGTCCAGTTCCTTGCTCGCCAGTTTTTGCTTGTCGCCAACCAGGGCCTGGCTGCCATCGCTTTTCCAGGTGAACAACGCCGGCGGGCGCTCTTCGCCCAATACAAGCTGTTGACCGCGCTTGTCCCACGCGACGCCTTCAAACGCTTTGTTCTGGTTTTTGGAGGGGCCCAGGTCGACACTCTGGAAGTCGGCTTTGGTGAGTTGCTGAGTGGTGGCATCGACCTTGACGATGGTCAGGGTGTGCTGGCGCTCATCGACGATTGCCATCAGGCCGTTTTCCATCACCGTCACGCCTTCCGGGTTGTCCCAGCCATTGAGTGGCATCTTGCGCAGCACATCGCCTTGCAGGCTCAACTCAACGAGAAACGGGTTTTTGCCCATCACGGAAAACAGGGTTTTGGTTTGCGGATTGTAGGAGACGTCCGAAGCCTCATCCTTCTCCATACCCGGCAACACCTTGGCGTCGATGACGGCGTGATAGTCCGGCAGCCACACACTTTCGCCGCGTTCGGCGGAAGTTTCAAAACGCTCCAGCACCCAGAGCACACCGCGATCATCCCAATGCATGGCCCAGGCGATGCCGTACACAACGGCGCCGCACAGAAACAGCCAGGAATACCAGCGCAGGGCAAAACGAGAACGCGGCTTAGGGGTGACGGAGGGCAGAGGCAAGGCCATGGGGCGCTTTTTCCGGAAAGTCAGCGTTAGGTGATAGCACAGGAGCAACAGGCCCGCGCGTTCGAGGCTGGGAATTATCCGGATGCCGTGTGAAAAAAATGCAAAACCCGATATATGAAATATACCCGGACCCAATGTGGGAGGGGGCGAATCGTCGCACCGCCCCTCCCATATTTTTAACCGCGTTTTGCCTGATGCTCAGCGAACGACGCTCTCGAAGCGATTCACACCCGACAGTTCCAGCACCAACTCGTCCCCCACATTCAACGGGCCCACGCCGGCCGGGGTGCCGGTGAGAATCACATCGCCGGCCTGCAGCGAGAAGCAGCCGGCCATGTGCTGGATCATCGGCACGATGGGGTTGAGCATCTGCGAACTGTTACCGTCCTGACGCACTTCACCGTTGATGGTCAGGCGGATGCCGATATCGGTGACGTCGGCAAAGGTGCTGCTCACCACAAAAGGTGCAATCACCGCCGCGCCGTCGAAGGACTTGGCGATTTCCCATGGCAGGCCCTTGGCCTTCAACTCGGCTTGCTTGTCGCGCAGGGTCAAATCCAAAGCCGGCGCGAAACCGGAGATGGCATCCAGTACTTCTTCACGGCTTGGCTTGTTCGACAGCGGCTTGCCGATCAATACCGCGATTTCCGCTTCGTAATGCACCGAACCGCGCTCGGTCGGGATGGCAAAACCACCGTCCAGTGGCACCACGCAACTGCCCGGCTTGATGAACAGCAACGGCTCGGTCGGCACCGGGTTGTCCAGTTCCTTGGCATGTTCGGCGTAGTTACGCCCAATGCACACCACTTTACCCACCGGGAAATGGATGTTGGTGCCGTCGACGTACTTGTGCTGGTAGCTCATGAAACGACTCCTTCAGAGGCGATTAAACAGCGAAGATTTTGCCAGGGTTCATGATCCCGTTCGGATCGAACACCGCTTTGACGGCCTTCATGTATTCGATTTCAGCCGGGGAGCGGCTGTAGGTCAGGTAATCGCGCTTGGTCATGCCCACGCCGTGTTCGGCGGAGATCGAGCCGTTGTACTTCTCGACGGTCTCGAACACCCACTTGTTCACGGTGGCGCACTTGGCGAAGAACTCGTCCTTGCTCAGGTTTTCCGGCTTGAGGATGTTCAGGTGCAGGTTGCCGTCACCGATATGGCCGAACCAGACGATTTCGAAGTCCGGATAGTGTTCGCCGACGATGGCGTCAATTTCCTTCAAGAACGCCGGCACTTTGGAGACGGTGACCGAGATGTCGTTCTTGTACGGTGTCCAGTGGGAGATGGTCTCGGAGATGTACTCGCGCAGCTTCCACAGGTTGTGCAGTTGGGTTTCGCTCTGGCTCATCACGCCATCCAGCACCCAGCCCTGCTCGACGCAGTGCTCGAAGGTTTCCAGGGCGTGGTTGGCGACTTCTTCGGTGGTGGCCTCGAATTCCAGCAGCGCGTAGAACGGGCACTCGGTTTCAAACGGCGCCGGCACATCGCCACGGCCGAGGACTTTGGCCAGGGCCTTGTCCGAGAAAAATTCGAAGGCTGTCAGGTCCAGCTTGCTCTGGAAGGCGTGCAGCACCGGCATGATCGAGTCGAAATCGGTGGTGCCCAGCACCATGGCGGTGAGGTTTTTCGGCGCACGGTCCAGGCGCATGGTCGCTTCGACCACAAAACCCAGGGTGCCTTCGGCGCCGATGAACAGCTGGCGCATGTCGTAGCCGGTGGCGTTCTTGATCAGGTCGCGGTTCAGTTCCAGCACATCGCCCTTGCCGGTGACGACTTTCATGCCGGCTACCCAGTTACGGGTCATGCCGTAGCGAATCACCTTGATCCCGCCGGCATTGGTGCCGATATTGCCGCCAATCTGGCTGGAACCGGACGATGCGAAGTCCACCGGGTAGTACAGGCCGTTTTCTTCGGCGACGTTCTGCAATTGCTTGGTGACCACGCCTGGCTGGCACACAGCGGTGCGGTCGGTGAGGTTCACGTCGAGGATCTGGTTCATATAGTCGAAGGACACAACCACTTCGCCATTGGCCGCCACCGCCGCAGCCGACAGCCCGGTACGCCCGCCCGACGGCACCAGCGCCACCTTGCGTTCATTGGCCCAACGCACAATGGCCTGCACCTGTTCGATGGTCTTGGGGAAGACGATGGCGGTTGGCGCGGGTGCGAAGTGCTTGGTCCAATCCTTGCCGTAAGCCTCCAGGGAGTCGGCGTCGGTCAGCACTTTGCCGGGCTCAACCAGGGTCTTTAGCTCATCAATCAGGGCAGGATGGGTCATCGACAGAACTCTCGAACAATTCATGGTCATCCTGAGAACGCTTCACGTCGCAGGAATGAGTGTTAGCGGGGCGCGTATGCTAGCATACCGCCCCCGCAGGACAGAGCCCAAGGGCGTTTCTGCGGTGACGGCTTTCCTGCCGTCCGGGTCAGCTTAAGTGATCCGACTCCCTGCCATTTTTCTCCGGGATACAGGTTTACGCAGATGAGCAAGACTTCTCTCGATAAGAGCAAGATCAAGTTCCTTCTTCTGGAAGGCGTCCACCCATCGGCTGTCGACGTTCTGAAAGCCGCCGGGTACACCAGCATTGAGTACATCACCAGTTCTCTGCCGGAAGCCCAGCTCAAGGAAAAGATCGCCGACGCGCACTTCATCGGCATTCGCTCCCGCACTCAGCTGACCGAAGAAATCTTCGATCACGCCAAGAAACTCGTGGCAGTTGGCTGTTTCTGCATCGGCACCAACCAGGTCGACCTCAACGCGGCGCGCGAGCGCGGCATCGCGGTGTTCAACGCACCGTACTCCAACACCCGTTCCGTTGCGGAGCTGGTATTGGCCGAGGCCATCCTGCTGCTGCGCGGTATCCCTGAGAAGAACGCTTCCTGCCATCGTGGCGGCTGGATCAAAAGCGCGGCCAACTCCTTCGAAATCCGCGGCAAGAAGCTGGGTATCGTCGGTTACGGCTCGATCGGCACGCAGCTTTCGGTACTCGCTGAAGGCTTGGGCATGCAGGTGTTCTTCTACGACACCCTGACCAAGCTGCCATTGGGCAACGCCACGCAAGTGTCGAGCCTGACCGAGCTGCTGGGCATGTCCGACATCGTTACCCTGCACGTTCCGGAAACCGCCGAGACCCAGTGGATGATCGGCGAAAAGGAAATCCGCGCCATCAAGAAAGGCGGCATCCTGATCAACGCTGCACGCGGCACCGTGGTCGAACTGGACGCCCTGGCCGACGCGATCAAGGACAAGCACCTGATCGGCGCCGCCATCGACGTGTTCCCGGTGGAGCCACGCTCCAACGATGACATTTTCGAAAGCCCGCTGCGTGGCCTGGACAATGTGATCCTGACCCCGCACATCGGCGGCTCCACCGCTGAGGCGCAGGCCAACATCGGCCTGGAAGTCTCGGAAAAACTGGTCAAGTACAGCGACAACGGTACTTCGGTATCGTCGGTGAACTTCCCGGAAGTGGCCCTGCCGGCTCACCCTGGCAAGCACCGCCTGCTGCACATCCACCAGAACATTCCTGGTGTGATGATGGAGATCAACAAAGTCTTCGCGGAAAACGGCATCAACATCTCCGGTCAGTTCCTGCAGACCAACGAGAAGGTCGGCTACGTGGTGATCGACGTCGACGCCGAGTACTCGGACCTGGCGCAAGAGAAGCTGCAGCACATCAACGGCACTATCCGCAGCCGCGTGTTGTTCTAACGCTTTAAACGCCGCACAAAAAATGGGAGACCCGCGGGGGGCTCCCATTTTTTTGTCTGGATAACGCTTACTTGACGATCACCGTGATGACTTTCGAGGCGACTGTCGGGTTGAACTGCATGTGCAGTTTGTCACCGGCCACCAGTTGCAAGGTGTGCTTGCCTGGGGTCAGGGTCAGTTCGGTTTCGGTCTGGGCCTTGCCGTAGTGGATCACAGTGTCGGTGGCCGGGATCGGCAGGCTGGCGTCAGGCAGCTCTTTTTGGTCGATCAGCAGGTGATGGTGGCCGGTGCCGGCGGTCTGGTCAGTGGCCGGGGCCAGCTTCAAGCCTTCCATGCCGAATTTCACGGTGAAGGTTTTATCGACAGTGGCGCCGTCCTTGGGCGACACGATAAACACTTTGGCGCCTTCAGGCGGTGCACTGCGCGGGATGCCGTCGGCGGCAGTGGCCAACATCGAAGCACCCAGCAGCAGGCTGGCAATCGTTGCACGGGACAAAAGGGCTTTCATTCGCTTCTCCAGTTTTTCTGTGAAATCTGTAGGGTTATGACAACTTCGCGATAATTTGCTGTCCAAGGCACTCACCACCCTAGCAAAGCGATGCTGAACGGCGCCTCGCACATTCGAATTCTTTAGGAGTGACCATGCGCTTTTCGCCTGGCCTGTTACTTTTGCTACCCCTTCTGAGCCCCTTGGCTTATGCCGAACTGATCGACGATGTGAATGATCGCGGTGAACTGCGCATTGCCCTTGAAGCCAACACCCCGCCCTACAATTTCAAGGAAAGCGACAAACTCACTGGCTTTGAAGTCGAGCTGGGTGAACTGCTGGCAAAGGAAATGGACGTGCGCTCCTCGTTTATCACCACCGATGAGGCCGACCTGCTCCCCGGTGTAGCCACCGGCAAATATGACGTGGCCATCAACCATATCGCTAAGACTGCCGAGCTTGAGGATCAGTTCGATTTCAGCGCGGTTTATCACGAGAAACCTGAGCTGGCGATCCCGTTCCAGAAGGGCAACCCGGCGTTCAAGAGCAGTTTGGACGGGGCGTTGAAGCGGGTGAAGGACGATGGCCGGCTGAAGACGCTGTCGCAGAAGTGGTTTGAGGGAACAACACCGGTGGATCAGTCTGAGTAGATCCAAATGTGGGAGGGGGCTTGCTCCCTCCCACATCTGATCTACGCAAGACTTGAGAGATGGACTGCCGCCTCGGGCAACTCCAGCTCACTGAACACCTGCACGCCGTGGCGCCTGAGCAGGGCCGCCGTAACGCCTTCGCCAGTCACCTTCACGCCGCTGAAGGTGCCGTCATACGTCAGCAGGTTGCCGCAGGACGGGCTGTTGGCCTTGAGGATGGCGATACGGATGTTGTGGCGTTGCACCAGCGCCAAGGCCTGGCGAGCGCCGTCGAGAAAGGCGGCACTGAAGTCTTCGCCCTCGGCGGTGAGTACTTTGGCGCGCGCCTGCCACACCTCGACGCCCTGCCCACCGAGAATCTCGGCAGCGGGCCTGGGCGTTGGCAAGCCGCCCGCCACTTCCGGGCAGATCGCAACCACGCGGCCTTCGGCCTGCCACGCCGCCAGTTGATCGAACGGCCCACTGGCGCCGCCGTCATAGCGCACTTTGTGTCCGAGCAAGCAGCGGCTGACCAGTATCTTTTGCATGTTTAAAAGGGCTCGTTGCCCCGCCGACGAAACCAGCCGGTGAGGGACAGGCGTTCGCGCGTCGCAGGCATGACTTCGTGGGGCACTTCCCCGGACAGGAACACCACCAGGCATCCCCCCGTGGGCACTACATCGTATTCAACGCCGTCCTTGAGGTACATACGCAACTGGCCACCCTGTTCGGGCAGCCAGGCGTCGTTCAAGTAGACCACTGCCGACACCGTGCGCCGGTCATCGTCACGAAAGCGGTCCAGGTGCCTGAGATAGAACGACCCTGGCGGGTACAGGGCGAAGTGGCTTTCGAAATCTTCCAGGCCGAGGAACAAGTCACGGTTCATCGCCAGGCGCAGGCTGTCCATCAATGCCATATAGGTCCCGCAGACGGCGGCATCATCCTCTTCCAGCCACTGGATATGATCGCCGCGAATGCCCTCGCGAATCTCCTGGGCCGGGCCACGCCCTACTGCCGCCGGGGCCAACTCACCTTCAGCTGCACGTTTACGGCACTCAGCCGCCAGTTCCAGGGTCAGAGCCTGGGGCAGGAAGCCGTTTTGCTGCGACCAGCCTTTTTCGGCGAGGTCGTCGACAATGCGTTGCAGCAGAGGGTGATCAAGGGGTATGTGCATGGCGCGCATAGTATCCATACACCCATAAATCCGACAGCGCCGTCGAGCACCCCAACACACTTTAGTCAGGTGACTGATAGGACTTCTCGACAAATCCTACGCCCGACACGGACAATAGTGGCCGACTGACAGGAGTCCATATGCGTCGTTTGTTTTTTTCCTTGCTGATGTTCTGCGTTTTGCCCGCTTGGGCAGACGGCCATGACCAGTTGTACAAGGTCGCCGGCTGGGCCGAACAACGTGCGCATTTCAATGACGCCCTGAGTGCCGCCCAGCAGCGCTACCGCAATAGCCTGCCGCCGGCGGTGTATCAGGCGCTGGTGGACAACAGCAATACACGCTTTGCCGCACAAGCCATGGACCAACGGGCCGAAGCGCAGCTGCGCAAGCACCTGGCGGACCCCGCACCCGCCCTCGCGTTCTTCCAGTCGCCGCTGGGCCGCAAGATCGTTGCCGCCGAGTTGCTCGCCACCCGCCGCGACCAATTGGCGAAAAACGCCCAGGGCCTGCCGAAAATCCAGGCCGACGCCACCCGCAGCCTGATCATCGGCCACCTGGCCCAGGCCCTGCCCGCCCGCGAAGCCGGCGCAGAGGTGAGCCTGGCGATTGCCGGTGTGGCCGCTGACAGTTTGAGCCAGATGATCCCGGGCCTGTTGGGCGGCGGTCAGGCACAGGGCATGTTGAATGGTCAACGCGAGCGGTTGATGCAGCAGATCGGCAATGATCTGAACAACACGCTGCTGTACGTCTATCGGGATTTGTCCGATCCGGAGCTGGAAGAATTCGCAACGTTTGCGGAGTCACCGGAGGGTAAGGCGTATTACCAGGCGGCGCTGGCGGCGATTCGTGCAGGCTTGGCCGTGGGCCAGAGCACTTCAAGCCTGACGCAGTAACCCCCTCCCACATTTGGATTGTGTTACTTCAGTTGATCCGTGAGAAAGCTGAAATATTCATCGCGAATTTGCGCAATCTCATTCGCCAAATGGTGCCGACCGCGCTTGAGCATCAACACCTCAGGCTGATCAAACTTACTCCGCAACACCCGCAAATTGTGCTGCCAGTCCACCGTCATATCTTCCTCGCCCTGCACGATCACTGGCCGCCGGGGGCTGCGCGGTGCGGCTTCAATCCGCTTGATCCAGCGCAACAGCGCGCCCACCCAGGCGGTGGGCAGTTGGCGCGGCTGCAGCGGGTCGGCCTCCAGAAAGGGTTTGAATGCAGGGTCGTTGGTGTTCTCGCTGAACCGCCGCGCAATACCGTTGACGAACGGCCGCAGCAGGTAATAACTCACTTGCGACCAGCCCCAGGCACGTGGGCGTACCAGCGGCGATAACAGGAAGGTCTTGCCCTGGGCCGGGCTGTCGGCGCCATGGTGGAGCAAATGATCCACCACCACCGCGCCGCCGGTGCTCTGCCCAAACAGGTGCCAGGGCTGCGGCAGTTGCAGTGCCTGGGCCTGGGCGAACAGCGCCTGCACCACGTTCTGGTACACCGCAAAATCATCGATGCTGGCCCGTGCGCCGCTGGACAAACCATGGCCCGGCAGGTCGCAGGCGATCACCACGAAGCCCTGGTCCAAGGCCCAGTCCACCACATGGCGGTACAGGCCCATATGGTCGTAGAAACCGTGGAACATGAACATCGTCGCCACTGGAGCGGGTGGCGACCACACCTGTGCCACCACCTCGAACCCATCCACCTCGAAACGCCCCAGGCGGCTTGTGGCCGGCACCTTGCGCGCCGTCAGATCCAATCCATAAAAGCGCTGATAGACCCGCGCCTCGGCGCTGAGCGGTTGCGCATCCACCAGGGGTCGCAAGCTGTCGCGCAGATGATCGGGGTCAAAAGTGACGGGCATAAAGGCTTCCAGACTGACGGTGAAGATGAATATCGAGCTGCGATATTCATCTGTCGAGGCAAGCATGGCAAGCTACGCGACCTGCGAGGATAGATCCGAATGCGACAGCCTTACCGTACCACCCTGTTCGCCAGCCTGATCCTGCTCCTCTGCGCCGGTGTGCTGTGGGCCGCGTATGACTGGTTCCAGGGCCGCTACCTGCGCGCCTTCAGCGAACACACCGCGGTGTTTTCCGGAGACCCCTTGACGCTGCCCGCCGAGCTCGCCGGCCCAGGCCCGATCCGCCTGGTGCATTTCTGGGACCCGGCCTGCCCGTGCAATGTCGGCAACCAGCAGCACTTGGGCGAGCTGATCGAGCAGTACGCCCCCCAGGGGGTCGACTTCTATGCCCTGCGAAAACCCGGCAGCCACGGCCAATTGCCTGACAACCTTCGTAACATGAAAATCCTCACCGCCCTGCCCGGCGCCGACCAAGTGCCGGCCAGCCCTGCCGTGGGCATCTGGGACCGTTCGGGCAAGCTTGCGTATTTCGGGCCCTACAGCGAAGGATTGACGTGCAACGCCAATAACAGCTTTATAGAACCGATCTTGAAAGCCCTTGCCGCCGGGCGCGAGGTGAATGCCACGCACACCCTGGCGGTGGGCTGTTATTGTTCGTGGCCCAAAGGGGAGTAGCCCGCGGTCCCCATCCAGGTAAGGAAAGTTCATGAAGCGCGTCTTGCGGATTCTCGCAGTCCTGCTGGTGCTGATCGCCCTCGGCGCCGGCTGGTACGTCTACAGCAAGCAACCGACCCGACAGGGCACGGTCATGCTGGCCAATCTGCAAGGCTCGGTCACCGTGCGCTATGACGACCGTGGCGTCCCGCATATCCGTGCCGAGAGCGAGACCGACCTGTATCGCGCGCTCGGCTACGTGCAGGCCCAGGACCGTCTGTTCCAGATGGAGATCATGCGGCGCCTGGCGCGTGGCGAACTGGCCGAGGTGCTGGGGCCCAAGCTGCTGGAGACCGACAAGCTGTTTCGCAGCCTGCGCATACGTGAGCGCGCCTTGAGCTACGTCGAACACATGGACCACGAGTCCCCCGCGTGGAAGGCTCTGCAAGCCTATCTGGACGGTATCAATCAGTATCAGGACAGCCACGTCAGCCCGATGGAGTTCGACGTGCTGGGCATCCCCAAGCGCCGATTCACCGCCGAAGACACCATCAGCGTCGCCGGTTACCTGGCCTACAGTTTTGCCGCCGCGTTTCGTACCGAGCCGTTGCTGACTTACATACGCGATCAATTGGGCAGCGATTACCTGAAAGTCTTCGACCTCGACTGGCAACCCAAAGGTGCGTTGAACCTGGCCGCCAGCGACTGGCAAACCCTTGGCGCCCTTGCAGCCCTGAGCGACCAGGCCCTGGCCGACAATGGCTTGCCGCAGTTCGAAGGCAGCAACGCCTGGGCCATCAGCGGCAGCCGCACCAAAAGCGGCAAACCATTGCTGGCGGGCGATCCGCATATTCGCTTCTCGGTGCCATCGGTATGGTACGAAGCCCAACTGTCGGCGCCGGGCTTCGAGCTGTATGGCTATCACAACGCGCTGGTGCCGGTGGCGTTCCTGGGGCACAACCTGGACTTCGGCTGGAGCCTGACCATGTTCCAGAACGACGACCTCGACCTGATCGCTGAAAAGGTCAACCCGGCCAACCCCAACCAGGTCTGGTACCACGACCAGTGGGTCGACATGACCAGCAGCGAACAACAGATCGCGGTGAAGGGCCAGGCACCGGTCACGCTTACCCTGCGCCGGTCGCCCCACGGGCCGATCATCAATGACGTACTCGGCGAGAACGCCGGCAACACGCCAATCGCCATGTGGTGGGCGTTCCTCGACACCCAGAACCCGATCCTCGAAGGTTTCTACCAGCTCAACCGCGCCGATACCCTGGCCAAGGCCCGGGCGGCCGCGGCCAAGGTCTCCGCTCCTGGGTTGAATATCGTATGGGCCAATGCCAAGGGCGATATCGGCTGGTGGGCAGCGGCGCAATTGCCAATCCGCCCGGCCGGCGCCAACCCGGGGTTTATCCTCGACGGTAGCACCGCCCAGGCCGACAAGCTGGGCTTCTACCCCTTCAGTGCCAACCCTCAGGAAGAGAACCCGGCGCGCGGTTATGTGGTATCGGCCAATGCCCAGCCCGTATCGCCCGCCGGCATTGAGATCCCCGGCTATTACAACCTGGCCGACCGAGGCCAGCAGTTGAACGCGCAATTGAGCGACAAAAGCGTGAAGTGGGACGTGAACAACAGCCAGGCCTTGCAACTGGGCACCACCACCGCCTTCGGCCCGCGCCTGCTGGCGCCGCTGTTGCCGGTGCTGCGCGAAGTGGTCAAGGACCCGGCGCAGCGCAAACTGGTGGAACAGCTTGCAAGCTGGAAGGGTGACTACCCGCTGGATTCCATCAGCGCCACGCTGTTCAACCAGTTCCTGTTCAACCTGACCGATGCCGCCTTCCACCCCAAGCTTGGCGACAACCTGTTCAAGACCCTGCTCGGCACCCGCGTGATCGACGCCGCCCTGCCCCGCCTGGCCGCCGATCCGGCCTCGCCCTGGTGGGACGGCAAACGCGCCGACGCCGTCAAGCTCGCCTGGGACAACAGCCTCGCGCATCTCAAGGCCACGTTCGGCGACGATCCCGCCCAATGGCAATGGGGCACGGCGCATACCCTCACCCATGGCCATCCATTGGGTTCACAAACGCCCTTGGACATGATCTTCAATGTTGGCCCCTTCCCGGCCCCCGGCACCCACGAAGTACCGAACAACCAGTCGGCCGCTATCGGCCCGGCACCGTGGCCGGTGACCTATGGCCCCTCGACTCGCCGCCTGATCGACTTCGCCGACGCGGCCCACGCCTTGACCATCAACCCGGTGGGGCAAAGCGGTGTGCCGTTTGACCGCCACTACGGCGACCAGGCGCAAACCTACATCGAGGGCGGTTACGAACAGGCACACTTCACTGATGAGGAAGTCACCGCGAACGCCCGTGGCACGTTAAAGCTGCTGCCTGCCCGCTAACCCTACCTTTGGGAGCGGCGTCGAGGCGACTACCGCGCCCGCAAACGCCCCGGCGCCTCGCCGTAGATCTCCTTGAATTTCTTGCTGAACGCCGCCTGGGACTGGTAACCCACCTGGGCGGCGATATCCAGCAGGCTCAGGTGTGACTGGTGCAGCAGGTTGAACGCCAGCTCCATGCGTAACCGCGTCAGCAGCACCCACGGCGATACATCCGCGACGTTGACAAACGCTCGCATAAACGTGGCCCGCGACATGCTGGCAGCTTCGGCCAGGCTGTCGATGCTCCACGCGTGCCCGGGATCGGCCAGCATCATCTGCAAGGCCTTGCTCAGGCGTTTGTCGACGAGCAGCCCGAGCGTGCCCGCCAGCGGCGTCTCGCGGGCCAGCCAGCCGCGCAGGATCAGGGTAAACAACGCCGACGACAGCGCATCGATAAAGGTCCGGGCACCCAGTTGCTGGCCGTCCGCCTCACTGCGCAGCAAGGCGATCAAGGCCGCCAGTTGCCCGTCGGCCTGCCATTGACGGCTGGACACCACCAGAAACTGCGGCAACGCCGCGAACAACAGCGACTGGCGGTTGTAGTGAAAGCTGCCGCAGAGCATGTCCACCTCCGGCCGGTCGCCGCCCAGGCGATGAATCGGCAGCAACCCGCCGTCGATCACCCGCGGCTGCATCGGCCGAATCCGTGCGCCCTGGCTGCGCAGTAAATGCGTGGCACCGCCGGGCATCAGCAGGATATCGCCCTCCTCCAGGGTCACCTGTTGCCCGCTCGATAACTCGGCGCGGCAAGTGCCGCTGAGCACGATGTGATACGGCGCCACGCCGAGGTTTTCCGGCGCATGGTCCAGTGCCCACTCGCCCTGGAACTGGCAGCGCAAATCCAGACTGCCGCGCAGGTTGGCCAGCGCGATAAGGGTGTCGATCGAGTTCATTGCGAGCATCGGTCAAAAAGATGAGCGGATTGAACAATAACGCGAATCCCGAACGGCACACACTGGCTTCACACCCAACCTGTTCAGGAGTAACCGCAATGTTCAATAACTGGTCCGACTTGCTGCCTACCGTGAAGAAAGCCTTTGGCGCGCTGGGCAAGAGCAACCCGAAGATGGTCAAAGCCTACATGGCGCTGGGCGAAGCCGCCGAGGAAAACAACGTACTCGACGCCAAGACCCGTGAGCTGATCTCCATAGCCGTGGCCATCACCACCCGCTGCGACGGCTGCATCGGCGTGCATGCCGACGCCGCGATCAAGGCCGGCGCCACCCGCGAAGAAGTCGCCGCCACCCTCGCCACCGCGATCTCACTGAACGCCGGCGCGGCGTACATCTACTCGCTGCGCGCGCTGGAAGCCTACGACACGCTCAAACCGGCGCCGCAAAATTGAGCCTGAACTGTTGCGGTGTCACGCCCAGCCGGCGATTGAACACACTGCGCATGTGCTGGGCATCGCGAAAGCCACATTGATAGGCAACGGTTTTCAGCGGCGCGTGGGGGCTTTCGAGCATCACTCGCGCCGCGTCCACCCGTGCTCTTTCGACAAACTCTGCTGGCGTGATGCGTGCCTCGCGGGCAAACACTCGGGAGAAATTGCGTGCGCTCATATTGGCTGCCTTGGCCAGGTCGCCGATGGTCAGGTCGCCCGTCAGGTTTGCCAATACATACAATTGCACCCGCGCTACCGCCGAGGTGGTTTCGGCGTGGGGCGAAAGAAACGGGCTGAACTGCGACTGCCCACCCGAACGCTGGGTGAACACCACCAGGCGCTTGGCCACGCTCAAGGCCACTTCCGGGCCATGGTCCTGGGCCAGCAGGTAAAGCGACAAGTCGATGCCCGCCGTCACCCCGGCCGAGGTATAGAGGTTGCCGTCCTGGATGTAGAGACGGTCGGCGTCGACCTGAGCCGAGGGGCACAGGCGCGCCAGGCCCGGCGCATCATTCCAATGCGTCGTGACGGTTTTTCCATCCAGTAACCCGGCGCGCGCCAGCGTGAAGGCGCCGTTGCAGATCGAACCGAAACGCCGTGCCCGAGCGGCGGCGCCACGCAGCCAATCGTCGAATTGAGCGCCGAAATCCTCGAACGGCAGTTGCGGGCCGCCGGCCACCAGCAACAGGTCGTAGGCCTGCAGGGCTTCGCTGTAATGCCTATGAGCCTGCAAGGACAAACCATTGGAAGCGGCCATGCTGCCATGCCCGAAGCCGATGACTTCCAGTTGGTAATGGTCTTGCGGCGCCAGGAAGCGGTTGGCCTCGCAGAACACGTCCATGGGCCCGGTCACATCCAGTGACTGGACGCCGGGGAAGATCAGGATGGCGACAGCCTTGTGCATGCTCACAAATACCTTTACCTGACTGAATAGAGGCAAAACACCTGTGGGAGCGGGCTTGCTCGCGAATGCGGTTGTTCAGTCAACACATGCATTAACTGACATACCGCTTTCGCGAGCAAGCCCGCTCCCACAATGATCTCCTTTGAGCGTTCCACTTGGCACGATGTGGCGGCAGATTGGCCGGGATCGCACCCTCGTCGCCATGGCCGCTTCGTGGGCGCGCGACCAGACTGGCTACTTTCCAGAGGAGAACCACCATGAGCACCACCATCGCCGGTATCAAGATCCCTGACAGCGCCCTGGCCAAGGCCACCACCGAGTACATTCGCGACATCGAATCCGACCTGCTCTACCACCACTCACGCCGAGTCTTTCTGTTCGGTGCATTGAGCGGTGAACGCAAGCAGTTGGCCTACAACCCCGAGTTGCTCTACGTCGGCGCGATGTTCCATGACCTTGGCCTGGTGGCAGGTCATCGCAGTGACAACGACCGCTTCGAAGTGGACGGCGCCAACGCGGCAGCGGCGTTCCTCAGGCCTTACGGGTTGAGCGATGACGATATCGAACAAGTGTGGCTATCCATCGCTCTGCACACCACGCCCGGCGTACCGCAATACTTGCGCCCAACGGTAGCCCTGGTAACCGCGGGCGTCGAGATGGATGTGCTGGGCATGGACTACGCCGCGTTTACCACCGAGCAGCGTCAAGCCGTGGTGCATGCGCATCCACGCGGCGAAGGGTTCAAGGAGTGCATCATCTGCGCCTTTGCCGACGGTTTACGCCATCGCCCGCAGACTACGTTCGGTAACGTGAAGACCGATGTGCTGGTGGATCAGGAGCCGGGGTTCAAGCCGATGAATTTTGTGCAGGTGATTCGCAAGTCGCCGTGGGCTGCATAACCACTCTGGAATGCGGCCAAAATTGTGAGAGGGGGCTTGCCCCTCCCACATTTGGATAGCGCAGGCCTTTAGACCGGCGCTGGAGCGCGGCGCTTGTCCGGTTGCTGCCAGCCATCGGCGGCGGCTTCTTCGATGGCTTGCTGAATGGCCTTCTTGCGGTGCTCTTCGGCACGACGGCTGAAGAACCACACCAGGAAAGTCACCAGCGACACCGCCAGCAAGATCAGGCTGGCCACGGCGTTGATCTCGGGTTTGACCCCAAGACGCACCGCCGAGAACACTTCCATCGGCAAGGTGGTCGAGCCCGGGCCCGACACGAAGCTGGCCAATACCAGGTCATCCAGGGACAGCGCGAACGACATCATCCCGCCCGCCGCCAGCGACGGCGCAATCATCGGGATGGTGATCAGGAAGAACACCTTCCACGGCCGCGCGCCCAGGTCCATCGCCGCTTCTTCGATCGACAGGTCCAGCTCACGCAAACGCGCCGACACCACCACCGCCACATACGCCGCGCAGAACGTGGTGTGGGCGATCCAGATGGTGACAATGCCACGCTCCTGGGGCCAGCCGATCATCTGCGCCATGGCCACGAACAGCAGCAACAGCGACAGACCGGTGATCACTTCCGGCATCACCAGCGGCGCGGTCACCAGGCCGCCGAACAGCGTGCGGCCCTTGAACTGGCTGATGCGCGTCAGCACGAACGCGGCCAAGGTACCCAGCGCTACCGCTGCGACCGCCGTATAGCAGGCGATTTCCAGGGAGCGCGCCACCGAGCCCATCAGTTGGGTGTTGTCCAGCAAGCCGACGTACCACTTGATCGACCAGCCGCCCCACACCGTCACCAGTTTGGATTCGTTGAACGAGTAGATCACCAGAATCAGCATCGGCAGGTAGATAAACAACAACCCCGCCACCAGCATGAAGCTTGAGAAACTGACGCGCTTCATATCTTGCCCTCCATCTCTTTGGCTTGGCTGCGGTTAAACAGGATGATCGGCACAATCAGGATCGCCAGCATCACCACCGCCAGGGCAGACGCCACCGGCCAGTCACGGTTGTTGAAGAATTCTTGCCACAGCACTTTACCGATCATCAGGGTTTCCGGCCCGCCGAGCAGTTCCGGGATCACGAACTCGCCCACCACCGGGATAAACACCAGCATGCAACCGGCGATGATGCCGTTCTTGGACAGCGGCACGGTGATCTTCCAAAAGCTGTTGAAGGTACTCGAACCCAGGTCTGATGCAGCTTCCAGCAGACTCTGGTCGTGCTTCACCAGGTTGGCGTACAGCGGCAGGATCATGAACGGCAGGTACGAATAGACCACGCCGATATACACCGCGATGTTGGTGTTGAGGATCTGCAGCGGCTCGCTGATCAGCCCCATGGACATCAGGAAGCCATTGAGCAAACCGTTGTTGCTGAGGATGCCCATCCACGCATACACGCGGATCAGAATCGCGGTCCAGGTCGGCATCATGATCAGCAGCACCAGCACGGTCTGCATCTCTTTGCGCGCGGTGGCAATGGCGTAGGCCATCGGGTAGCCGATCAGCAGGCACAGCAACGTGCTGAAGAACGCCATTTTCAGCGAGCCCAGGTAGGCGGAGATGTACAGCTCATCCCCCGCCAACAGGCTGTAGTTGGCCAGGTTCAGTACCACCTGCAGCTTTTGCTCGACGTAGGTGTAGATCTCGGTATACGGCGGGATCGCCACGTCGGCTTCGGCAAAGCTGATTTTCAGTACGATGAAAAACGGCAGGGCGAAAAACAGGAACAGCCACAGGAACGGTATCCCGATGACCACCTGCTTGCCGCTGGGGACGATGCGCTGCAAGCGCCGCTTGAGCTTTTTTGTGTTCATGAGCGAAGTACCACGCCGCTGTCGTCTTCCCACCACACATAGACCTGGTCACCCCAGGTCGGCCGCTGGCCACGGCGCTCGGCGTTGGCCACGAAAGACTGCACCAGCTTGCCGCTCGGCAACTCCACGTAGAACACCGAGTGGCCGCCCAGGTAGGCGATGTCGTGCACCTTGCCGCTGGACCAGTTGTGCTCGCAGGTCGGCATTTCGGTGGTTACCAGCAGTTTTTCCGGGCGGATCGCGTAGGTCACCGACTTGTCTTCCACCGCAGTGGCGATGCCGTAGCCCACGTAGATGTCGCGGTCCAGGTCCGGGCATTTGAGCACCGCGTGGCCTTCGGCGTCGTCCACCACCTGGGTGTCGAAGATGTTGACGTTGCCGATGAACTCGCACACCAGGCGGCTGGTAGGCGTTTCGTAGATGTCGATGGGGCTGCCGATCTGCGCGATCCAGCCCAGGTGCATGATCGCGATGCGCTCGGCCATGGTCATGGCCTCTTCCTGGTCGTGGGTCACCATCACGCAGGTCACGCCGACGCGCTCGATGATCTCTACCAGCTCAAGCTGCATCTGCGAGCGCAGCTTCTTGTCCAATGCGCCCATCGGCTCATCGAGCAGCAGCAGTTTCGGGCGTTTGGCCAGGGAACGCGCCAGGGCCACCCGCTGACGCTGGCCGCCGGACAACTGGTGCGGCTTGCGCTTGGCGTACTGGCTCATCTGCACCAGCTTGAGCATCTCGGCCACGCGGGCGTCGACCTCGGCCTTGGGGATCTTGTCCTGTTGCAGGCCGAAGGCAATGTTCTGCGCCACGGTCATGTGTGGGAACAGGGCGTAGGACTGGAACATCATGTTGATCGGCCGCTCGTAGGGCGGCATATCGGTGATGTCCACACCGTCGAGGTAGATACGACCTTCGGTTGGGCGCTCGAAGCCTGCGAGCATGCGCAACAAGGTGGACTTGCCCGAACCCGAACCGCCGAGCAAGGCGAAAATCTCGCCTTTCTTGATTTCCAGGGACACGTCGTCCACGGCAATCGTCTCGTCGAACTTCTTTGTGACCCGGTCGATTTTGACCAGCACCTTCTTAGGTGTCTGGTCGCCTTCGAGGGCTTTCTTATAGGCGCCGGAGGCAACTGCCATTTACGAAACTCCCAAAAAAAACAGTGCAGTTCGCCCGAGGCGGGCGAACCCAGGATAGTTTGAGCCTTACTTGCCCGTCTTGACCTTGGTCCAGCTACGGGTCATCAAGCGTTGCACGTTCGGGGGTAGCTCGAAGTTGACGAATGTCCGATCGAGAACCGCCTGCGGTGGGTAAACCGCTGCGTCGGTGCGTATCGATTGCTCCATCAGTTTGTCCGCCCCTGGGTTAGGGTTGGCGTAACCGACTTGATCACTGACCTGAGCGATGACCTCAGGTTGCAGCAAATAGTTAATGAAGGCATGGGCTTGCTTGACGTTGGTCGCATCCTTGGGAATCGCCAGTACGTCAAACCACAGGTTGCCGCCTTCTTTCGGAATGACATAGGCGATGTTCACGCCTTTGCCTGCTTCGCTTGCGCGCGCCTTGGCCTGGAACACATCGCCGGAGAACCCGGCGGCCACGCAGATGTTGCCGTTGGCCAGGTCCGAGATGTATTTGGAGGAATGGAAGTAGGTCACGTAGGGCCGCACTTTGAGCAGCTTTTCTTCAGCTTTTTTGTAGTCGTCCGGGTTGGTGCTGTTAGGGTTAAGCCCCATGTAGTTGAGCACCGCCGGCAGCATTTCATCGGCCGAGTCCATGAAGGACACGCCGCAGGTGGCCAGCTTCTTCATGTTTTCCGGCTCGAACAGCACCGCCCAGGAATCGATATGGTCGACGCCCAGCACTTGCTTCACTTTGTCGACGTTGTAGCCGATGCCGTTGGTGCCCCACAGGTACGGCACTGCGTACTGGTTGCCTGGGTCGTTCTTCTCCAGACGCTTGAGCAGCGTCGGGTCAAGGTTGGCGTAGTTGGTCAGCAGCGACCGGTCCAGCTTCTGGAACGCCCCGGCCTTGATCTGCTTGCCGAGGAAGTGGTTGGACGGCACCACCACGTCGTAACCGGTACGCCCGGCCAGCAGCTTGCCTTCCAGGGTTTCGTTGGAGTCAAACACGTCATACACGGGCTTGATACCGGTGGCCTTTTCGAAGTTGGCCAGGGTGTCGGGGCCGATGTAGTCCGACCAGTTATAAATATGCACCGTAGGGGCGGCCTGCACGCTGACAGCCAGCGTGATACCCGCGCCCACCAGCAAGGCTTGGCGAAATAAAGAAATTGGCAAGTGGAGGTCCTCTTAAATAGTTGGGCCTTAACAGTTGTTGCCCGGCAACAAAACCGGCGCGCAACTTACCCTCGATAAACCGATCCGGCAAAACTTTCTGTCATTTAATGTGTGGGAGGGGCAAGCCCCTCCCACAGGTATCACGGCTTATTTACCGGACTTGATCTTGGTCCAGCTGCGCGTCATTTCACGTTGAGTGGCAGCGGGCAGGTCAGCAATGGCGTAGAGCTTGGCCTGCACATCAGCGGGTGGGTAGATGCCCGGGTCGCTGGTGATGTCTTTGTCGACCAGTGCGGTGGCCTTCTCGTTACCGTTCGGGAAACGCACGCTGTCGGTGATCGCCGCCATCACTTTCGGCTCAAGCAGATAGTTCATGAACTTGTAGGCCGCCTCGACGTTTTCGGCATCCTTAGGGATGGCGACCATGTCGTAGAAGCTACCGGCGCCTTCTTTCGGAATGTCGTAGGCCACTTTGACCTTGCCACCGGCTTCAGCCGCACGGGACTTGGCCTGCTGGATGTCACCCGAGTAACCCACGGCCACGCAGATGTTGCCGTTGGCGAGGTCGGAAATGTACTTGGAGGAGTGGAAGTAGCCGATCGAAGGACGGATCTTGAGGAACAGGTCTTCGGCTTGCTTGAGCTGTTTTTTATCCTGAGTGTCGGTTGGCAGGCCCAGGTAATGCAGCGCCACCGGCAGCATTTCGGTAGGCGAATCGAGGAAGCTCACGCCGCAGCTTTTGAGCTTGGCGATATTTTCAGGCTTGAGCAGCACGTCCCACGAGTCGATCTTGTCCACGCCCAGCGCGGCCTTGACCTTCTCCGGGTTGTAGCCGATGCCGATCGAACCCCACATGTACGGGAAGGCGTGCTTGTTGTCCGGGTCGCTGACCGACACGGCCTTGAGCAGGGAGGTGTTCAGGTTGCTGTAGTTGGACAGCTTGGACTTGTCCAGTTCCTGATAGACACCGGCCTTGATCTGCTTGGCGAGGAAGTTGTTCGACGGTACGACGATGTCGTAGCCGGACTTGCCTGCCAGCAGCTTGGCTTCGAGGGTTTCGTTGCTGTCGAATACGTCGTACACCACTTTGATGCCGGACTCTTTTTCAAAGTTGGCGATGGTGTCCGGCGCGATGTAGTCGGACCAGTTGTAGACGTGCAGCACTTTATCGTCCGCCTGGGCCGCGCCCGCCATTGCGCCCATCAGGGACAAGGCGAGGAGAGTCTTGCCAGCGTTCTTCAAACCTAATGCCTTCATTATGGTGATGCTCCAATTTTTTCTTTTTTGGGCCACATTCTTTTATGTTCAGCGGCCCTTCCAGAGGGCAACAAAACAGGGCGACAGTCTGGCAAGTTCAGGGGCTGGCTTTCAACCAAGGCCCCCAACATTTCTAACTGCCCAGACGCAGCATCAAAAGCCACCGCGCACTGAGCCTAGCACTTAGCCCTGCAACGCCGCCAAAGTCAGGTCCAGGCACGTACGCGCCTTGGTCACCAGCTCATCGATTTCGGCCTTGCTGATCACCAGCGGCGGAGAAATGATCATGGTGTCGCCGACGGCGCGCATGATCAGCCCGTTGTTGAAGCAGAAGTTGCGGCAAATCATGCCCACGCCCTTGCCTTCATAACGTTTGCGGGTGGCCTTGTCCTGAACCAGCTCGATTGCACCGAGCATGCCCACACCGCGAACTTCGCCCACCAACGGATGATCAGCCAGCTCCCTCAGGCGCTTTTGCAAATACGGTGCCGTTTCGTCATGAACCCGACTGACGATTTTTTCATCGCGCATGATGCGGATGTTTTCCAGGGCCACCGCCGCCGCCACCGGATGGCCGGAGTAGGTGAAGCCGTGGTTGAAATCACCGCCTTCGTTGAGCACGGCTACCACGTCGTCGCGCACGATCAGGCCACCCATGGGGATGTAACCCGAGGTGAGTCCCTTGGCGATGGTCATCATGTGCGGCTTGAGGTCGTAGAAGTCGCTACCGAACCACTCACCGGTACGGCCGAACCCGCAGATCACCTCGTCGGCGACAAACAGGATGTCGTACTTGGCGAGGATTTCCTTGATGCGCGGCCAGTAGGTGTCGGGCGGCACGATCACACCACCGGCGCCCTGGATCGGCTCGGCAATAAAGGCACCGACGGTGTCCACGCCCAGTTCCAGGATCTTTTCTTCCAACTGGTTGGCGGCCCAGGTGCCGAATTCGTCGGGGCTCATGTTGCCACCTTCGCCGAACCAGTACGGCTGGGCGATGTGGGTGATGCCCGGAATCGGCAAGTCGCCCTGTTCATGCATATACGTCATGCCGCCCAGGCTGGCGCCGGCCACGGTGGAGCCGTGGTAGCCATTCTTGCGGCTGATGATGGTTTTCTTGTTCGGCTGGCCTTTGATCGCCCAGTAGTGGCGGACCATGCGCAACATGGTGTCGTTGCCTTCGGAGCCGGAACCGGTAAAGAACACGTGGTTCATGCCGGCGGGCGCAACGCCTGCAATGGCCTTGGCCAGCTCCAGCACCGGCGGGTGAGCGGTCTGGAAGAACAGGTTGTAGTACGGCAGTTCTTTCATCTGTTTGGCGGCGGCGTCGGCCAGTTCATCGCGACCGTAACCGATCGCCACGCACCACAGGCCGGCCATGCCGTCGAGGATCTTGTTGCCTTCGCTGTCCCACAAGTACACGCCGTGGGCTTTGGTGATGATCCGTGGGCCTTTCTCTTTCAATTGCTTGAAGTCGCTGAACGGCGCCAGGTGGTGATCACTGCTCAAGGCTTGCCATTCACGGGTTTGCGGGTTGTTGCTGGACATACCGATCTCCTAGACTTTTCAGTGAAGGGCGCGCTGTGCAGGCAGCGCGCCCGGCGCATCAGACGGCAAAGAGCAGGAATTCCCGCTCCCACGAACTGATCACGCGCTTGAAGTTTTCATGCTCGGCCCGCTTGACCGCGACATAGCCTGTGATGAATTTCTGACCCAGGTATTTCTCGATGGTCTTGCTGTTTTCCATGCGTTCCAGGGCGTCTTCGATGGTCAACGGCAGGCGCAGGTTGCGTCGCTCATAACCCCGGCCCACTACCGGCGCGCTTGGGTTGTGGCCTTCGACCATGCCGATGTAGCCGCACAACAAGCTGGCGGCAATCGCCAGGTACGGGTTGGCGTCAGCGCCCGGCAGGCGGTTTTCCACACGGCGGTTCTGCGGGCCGGCATCCGGTACGCGCAGGCCGACGGTGCGGTTTTCTTCGCCCCATTCCACGTTCACCGGCGCCGAGGTATCGGGCAGGAAGCGGCGGAACGAGTTCACGTTGGGTGCAAATAATGGCAGCAATTCGGGAATGAATTTCTGCAGGCCGCCAATGTGGTTGAGGAACAGCTGGCTCATGGTCCCGTCTTCATTGGAGAAGACATTCTTGCCGGTGGCGATGTCGATGATGCTCTGGTGCAGGTGCATCGCGCTGCCGGGCTCGCCGGTCATCGGCTTGGCCATGAAGGTGGCGGCCACGTCGTGCTTGAGCGCGGCTTCACGCATGGTGCGCTTGAACACCAGGATCTGGTCGGCCAGGGACAGCGCGTCGCCGTGACGGAAGTTGATTTCCATCTGCGCGGTGCCGTCTTCGTGGATCAGGGTGTCGAGGTCCAGCTCCTGCAGTTCGCACCAGTCGTAGACGTCTTCGAACAGCGGGTCGAATTCGTTGGCGGCTTCAATAGAGAAGGACTGGCGGCCGGTCTCCGGGCGCCCGGAACGGCCGATCGGCGGTTGCAGCGGGAAGTCCGGGTCTTCGCAGCGCTTGGTCAGGTAGAACTCCATCTCCGGCGCCACGATGGGCTGCCAGCCTTTGTCGGCGTAGAGCTTGAGGACTTTCTTGAGTACGTTGCGCGGCGACAGCTCGATCGGGTTGCCTTGCTTGTCGTAGGTGTCGTGGATCACCTGGGCGGTCGGCTCGATGGCCCAGGGCACCAGGAACACCGCATTCTGGTCGGGGCGGCAGATCATGTCGATGTCGGCCGGGTCGAGCAATTCGTAATAGATGTCGTCTTCGACATAGTCGCCGGTCACGGTCTGCAACAGCACGCTTTCGGGCAGGCGCATGCCTTTTTCGGCGATGAATTTGTTGGTCGGCGAGATCTTGCCCCGGGTGATGCCGGTGAGGTCGCCAATCATGCATTCGACTTCTGTGATCTTGTGGTCTTTCAACCAATCGGTGAGCTGGTCGAGGTTGTTACTCATAAATGCCTCTGGGCTGGGTTTCCTGGCATCCATTAAAGGCCAGGCGTTGGTTGACGCAGCATCCGCGTCGTTTTTTCGTTCGAGGTAGGAGCTTACCTGCCATTTGCTGCAGCGTTGCATTCCTCACGCCAAAGTTGTGCGTAATCTTGATCGGCGCGCTCGATGAGGGCCGGTCAGTGACGAATGAGAGGGCAACGGAGAGGCGGGACTGGCCGTCAAGAATATTGGCCGGTGCATGAGCATTCACGCGGGATGAACGGACTGCGGACAACGCCTGGCTGAAGCAGGCGCAGACGCCGAGTGGCGGCAGGTGAAACATGAAGCACCCCGGTATTATTGCTGTTATGGGTTTGAATCGAGCTTAGCCTTGTTCATTTTTTTACACAACACCCCCGTAAAAAATACAACACGGCCCGCTCAAGCCTGCGAGTCCCAAGCCCATCGAACCCAAAAAATCGCCCTAAAAAGCCCCAAAAAAGCCTTCGCAGCGCTTTTTTAGGGCAAAAAAGGCCTCGCTTGACTTCGGCATGCCGTTCGGGTTGACTGAAACCAGAAAAGATCAATGATTGATATTTTTAACAACAAAGGTGTTGCATCATGTCGGTACCCCCGCGTGCCGTTCAGCTTAACGAAGCGAACGCGTTCCTTAAGGATCATCCTGAGGTTCTGTACGTAGACCTTCTAATTGCGGATATGAATGGTGTGGTGCGCGGCAAGCGCATCGAACGCACCAGCCTCCACAAGGTTTACGAGAAGGGCATTAACCTGCCTGCCTCTTTATTTGCCCTGGATATCAACGGCTCGACGGTGGAAAGCACCGGCCTGGGCCTGGACATCGGTGATGCTGACCGAATCTGTTATCCAATCCCCGACACCCTGTGCAATGAGCCCTGGCAAAAGCGCCCTACCGCGCAATTGCTGATGACCATGCACGAACTTGAAGGTGAACCCTTCTTCGCCGATCCGCGCGAAGTACTCCGCCAAGTCGTCAGCAAGTTCGATGACATGGGCCTGACCATCTGCGCCGCCTTCGAGCTTGAGTTCTACCTGATCGACCAGGAGAACGTGAACGGCCGCCCACAACCGCCACGCTCGCCGATCTCCGGCAAACGCCCGCACTCGACACAGGTCTACCTGATCGACGACCTCGACGAATACGTCGACTGCCTCCAGGACATCCTGGAAGGTGCCAAAGAGCAAGGCATCCCGGCCGACGCCATCGTCAAGGAAAGTGCCCCGGCGCAGTTCGAAGTGAACCTGCACCACGTGGCCGACCCGATCAAGGCCTGCGACTACGCGGTACTGCTCAAGCGCCTGATCAAGAACATCGCCTACGACCATGAGATGGACACCACCTTCATGGCCAAGCCTTACCCAGGCCAGGCGGGCAACGGTCTGCACGTGCACATTTCGATCCTGGACAAGGACGGCAAGAACATCTTCGCCAGCGAGGATCCCGAGCAGAACGCCGCATTGCGTCACGCGATCGGCGGTGTGCTGGAGACCCTACCCGCCCAGATGGCGTTCCTGTGCCCCAACGTCAACTCCTACCGTCGTTTCGGCGCACAGTTCTACGTGCCCAACTCGCCGTGCTGGGGCCTGGACAACCGCACCGTGGCGATTCGCGTACCGACCGGCTCGTCCGACGCCGTACGTATCGAACACCGTGTGGCCGGCGCCGATGCCAACCCTTACCTGCTGATGGCTTCGGTCCTGGCGGGTGTGCATCACGGTCTGACCAACAAGATCGAACCGGGCGCGCCCGTGGAAGGCAACAGCTACGAGCAGAACGAGCAAAGCCTGCCGAACAACCTGCGCGATGCCCTGCGCGAGCTGGACGACAGCGAGGTGATGGCCAAGTACATCGATCCTAAATACATCGATATCTTCGTCGCCTGCAAGGAAAGTGAGCTGGAAGAGTTCGAACACTCCATCTCCGACCTTGAGTACAACTGGTACCTGCATACCGTTTAACCGGCGGTTGCATTGACTGTGGTGAGCGAGCTTGCCCCGCGCTGGGTGGCGAAGCCGCCCTGAAACCAGACGCCGCATTCTGCCTGTCAGAATGCGGCGTTTTTATTGGGGCCGCTGCGCAGCCCAGCGCGGGGCAAGCCCGCTCGGCACAAAAGCCCCCCTTCCCAACTATGGACCTCTGCGTACAATGCCCGCTGCCTTGTAGGAGACTTCCATGACCACCCGCCCCGCCTCCCCGCGCAAACCTCGCGCCCGCAGCCAGGCCAGGATCGACGCGATTCTCGACGCCGCCCGCACCTTGCTCGCCGCCGAAGGCGTGGCCGGTCTGTCGATCTACAGCGTGGCCGAGCGCGCGCAGATTCCGCCGTCGTCGGTGTACCACTTTTTCGCCAGCGTACCGGCGTTGCTGCAAGCGTTGACGGCCGATGTGCACGCGGCGTTCCGGGCAGCGATTCAGACCCCCATTGAGCATGAGTCACTCAAGCACTGGCGCGACCTGTCCTACATCGTCGAGCAGCGCATGCTCTCCATCTATGACCAGGACGCCGCCGCGCGTCAGTTAATTCTGGCCCAGCATGGCCTCACCGAGGTGACCCAGGCCGACCGCCAGCATGATCTGGAATTAGGGGATTTGATGCTCACGGTGTTCAACCGCCACTTCGAAGTGCCGACCCTGCCCACGGACGTGGATGTGTTTGCCCTGGCACTGGAATTGAGCGACCGCGTGTATGCGCGCTCGGTGCATCAGCATGGGCTGATTACGCCGCGCATGGCGGAAGAAGGGATGCGTGTGTTTGATGCGTACGTGGGGCTATACCTGCCGCCCTACCTGCCCAAACGCTGAGTCTTGCGTTAACTGGGCCGGCCTCATCGGGGGCAAGCCCCCTCCCGCAGTTTGATCTGTGAACATTCAAAATGTGGGAGGGGGCTTGCACCCGATGGCGGCCTCAAGGCCAATCACAACTTGGCGATCGACACCTCAGTGGATTTCACAAAGGCAATCACTTCACTGCCAATCACCAGTTCCAACTCTTTGACCGAGCGCGTGGTGATCACCGAAGTGACGATCCCGGAGGCGGTCTGCACGTCGATTTCCGACAGCACGTCGCCGACCACGATTTCCTTGATGGTGCCTTTGAACTGGTTACGCACGTTGATGGCTTTAATAGTCATGGTGTTCTTCCTTCGTGGGACAAGTGAGTTATTGCGCCCAACGCAGTTGCGTAGGCAGCGGTGAAACAGGTTCGGGTTCCGGCGGGGTACCGGGCAACGACAGCACACGGTTGAGCACTTCGGCTTCCAGCGCCGCCAGGCGATGGGAGCCACGGGCCCGTGGGCGTGGCAGGTCGACGATCAGGTCGAGGCCGATTTCGCCGTCTTCGATCAGGATCACTCGGTCGGCAATCGCCACGGCTTCGCTGACGTCGTGGGTCACCAGCAACACGGTGAAGCCGTGCTTGCGCCACAGGTTTTCGATCAGTTGCTGCATCTCGATGCGGGTCAGGGCATCCAGCGCGCCCAGGGGTTCATCGAGTAACAGCAAGCGCGGTTGGTGGATCAGCGCGCGGGCCAGAGCCACCCGTTGTTTTTGGCCGCCGGACAGTGCCGCCGGCCATTCATTGGCGCGCTCGGCCAGGCCGACCGCTTCCAAGGCCTGCAGAGCCTTGGGGCGCCAGTCGCCCTTGAGGCCCAGGCCCACGTTGTCGATGATTTTTTTCCAAGGCAGCAAACGTGCTTCCTGGAACATCAGCCGCGTATCTTCAATCGCTTCGCCGAGCGGCGCGGAACCGGCCAGCAACTCGCCGCCGCTGGCTTTGTCCAGGCCGGCCAGCAGGCGCAGCAAAGTGCTTTTGCCGCACCCGCTACGACCGACCACCGCCACGAACTGGCCCGCCGGAATGTGCAGATCGATCTCTTTGAGCACTTGCCGTGTGCCAAACGATTTGCGCAATTTGCGCACCGCCAGGGGAATCCCCTTCAGCAAGCGCGCAGGTTCTTGAGCACTCATGCCGCACCGCCTTTTTTCACTTGATACGCCGGGTGCCAGCGCAGCCACACACGCTCCAGGCCACGCGCCGCCAGGTCGGCCAGCTTGCCGAGGATCGCGTACATCACGATGGCCAGCACCACCACGTCGGTTTGCAGGAATTCACGGGCGTTCATCGCCAGGTAACCGATGCCCGAGCTGGCGGAGATGGTTTCCGCCACGATCAGCGTCAACCACATAAAGCCCAGGGCAAAGCGCACGCCCACCAGAATCGAGGGCAGCGCCCCCGGCAGGATCACCTGCCAGAACAGGCTGAAACCGGACAAGCCGTAGCTGCGCGACATTTCCACCAGCGCCGGGTCGACGTTACGGATGCCGTGGTAGGTATTGAGGTAAATCGGGAACAGCGTGCCGAGGGCCACCAGGAAAATCTTTGCGGTCTCGTCAATCCCGAACCACAGGATCACCAGCGGGATCAGCGCCAGGTGCGGCACGTTGCGGATCATCTGCACCGAACTGTCCAACAGGCGTTCGCCCCAGGCCGACAGCCCGGTAATAAACCCCAGCGCCAGACCGATGCTGCCACCGATCACAAAACCCAGGCCCGCACGCCAGCCGCTGATGGCCAGGTGGGTCCAGATTTCGCCGCTGGCCACCAGGTGGACCCCGGCTGCAATTACTGCACTGGGGGCCGGCAGAATACGCGTCGACAACCAGCCCGCCGACACCGACAACTGCCACACCGCCAGCAATAGAATCGGCAGCACCCAGGGCGCCACGCGATGGCTCAGTTTTTCATAGTTCATAACGTCGCCTCAGCTCTGTGACGCCGCTTTGGGAAGGATATCGTTGGCGACCATTTCGCCGAACGGGCTCACGTAACCGGCGCTTTTCGGCAGCTCGGGACGTTCGATATCCAGGTGCGGGAACAGCAGTTCGGCGACCCGGTACGACTCTTCCAGGTGTGGATAACCGGAGAAGATAAAGGTATCGATGCCCAACGCGGCGTACTCCTTGACCCGCGCCGCAACGGTTGGGCCATCGCCCACCAGCGCGGTACCCGCACCGCCGCGCACCAGGCCGACGCCAGCCCACAGGTTGGGACTGACTTCGAGATTGTCGCGGTTGCCGCCATGCAACGCCGCCATGCGTTGTTGCCCGACCGAATCGAAGCGCGCCAGGGAGGCCTGGGCGCGGGCGATGGTATCGTCATCCAGATGGGAGATCAGTTTGTCGGCGGCTTTCCAGGCTTCATCGTTGGTTTCGCGCACGATCACATGCAGACGAATGCCGAAGCGCACCGTGCGCCCAAGCTTGGCGGCCTTGGCGCGTACCTGCTCGATCTTCTCGGCAACCGCAGCCGGTGGCTCGCCCCAGGTCAGCACCATTTCCACTTGCTCGGCAGCCAAATCCTGAGCGGCTTCGGAAGAACCACCGAAGTACAACGGCGGTCGCGGTTGCTGGATCGGTGGATAGAGCAATTTGGCGCCTTTGACGCTGATGTGCTCGCCGTCGTAGTCCACGGTTTCGCCTTCCAGCACGCGGCGCCAGATGCGCGTGAACTCGACCGAAGCCTGGTAACGCTCTTCGTGACTGAGGAACAAGCCATCACCGGCCAATTCTTCCGGATCACCGCCAGTGACCAGATTGAACAATGCCCGGCCGCCGGACAGACGATCCAGAGTCGCGGCCTGACGCGCCGCCACCGTCGGGGAAATGATCCCGGGGCGCAGGGCGACAAGGAATTTCAGACGCTGGGTCACCGGGATCAGCGACGCGGCCACCAGCCACGAGTCCTCGCAGGAGCGCCCGGTGGGGATCAAAACGCCGCCGAAACCCAGGCGGTCAGCGGCCTGGGCCACTTGCTGCAAATAACCGTGGTCGACGGCGCGTGCGCCTTCGGCGGTGCCAAGGTAGTGGCCGTCGCCGTGGGTAGGCAGAAACCAGAAAATATTGAGGCTCATGGAGTTGTCTCCTGAAGAAATCGGATTACGGCGCGTTGGCCACCGCGGCGGGTGGTGTCCAGATCACGTCCTTGATGCTCAAGGGTTTGGGGATCAATTTGAGTTGATAGAAGCTGTCGGCGATTTTCTGTTGGGCGGCGACCACTTCCGGGGTCAGGAACAACGCGCCATAGCCCTGGCGTTTCACCGAGGTCAGGGTGATGTCAGCCGGCAGGCCAAGCAGCGGCGCGACTTGTTCAGTGACTTCCTGCGGATTGGCCTTGGACCATTCGCCCACCGCGCGTACTTCTTCCACCAGCGCCTTGATCACCTGCGGGTGTTGCTCGGCATACGGCTTGGTCGCCAGGTAGAACTGGTGGTTGTCAGCAATGCCGGTGCCGTCACGCAAGGTGCGCGCTTGCAGCTGTTTCTCGGCGGCGGCCTGGTACGGGTCCCAGATCACCCAGGCGTCCACGCTGCCACGCTCGAACGCGGCGCGGGCATCGGCGGGCGGCAGGAACACGGTTTGTACGTCGGTGTATTTCAGGCCGGCGTCTTCCAGGGCACGTACCAGCAGGTAGTGCACGTTGGAGCCTTTATTGAGCACGATTTTCTTGCCCTTGAGCTCGGCCACCGATTTGATCGTCGAGTCTTTCGGCACCAGGATCGCTTCGCTGGTCGGTGCCGGCGGCTCGTAGGCCACATAGAGCAGATCGGCACCGGCGGCCTGGGCAAACACCGGCGGGGTTTCGCCGGTAACGCCGAAGTCGATGGAGCCGACGTTCAGGCCCTCAAGCAGCTGCGGGCCGCCGGGGAACTCGGTCCATTGCACCTGCACGCCTTGGGCCGCCAGGCGTTTTTCCAGGGTGCCCTTGGCTTTGAGCAACACCAGGGTGCCGTATTTCTGATAACCGATCCGCAGGGTCTCGGCGGCTTGGGCTTGAACAATGGCGCCGAAGGACACAGCCGCAGCAAACAGTGCGACCAGACCACGACGCAAGATGACAGTGCGCATGGCGCTCTCTCCAAATATGCGTTTAGGGTTTTGGCTGCACCTGCTTGGCCGTTGGCGGCTGAGTAAGGTGAGTGTTTCTTGAGTGGGTAAGGCTCAGATGCTCCAGCGAGCCGTCAGCAAACGGTCATTCAAAGCATGCGGGTCCAACGGTTTCGGGCGACGAGCCATGGCGCTGTAGAGCGTTTCCAGCGCCTCGTGCAAACGGTGTTCAAGCACCGGCACCAACTGCGCCTGGGCACTGCCTTCGCCATAGGCGATCTGGCTGTCTTCGGCAAAGATCCCGTGGAGTAATTCCTGGGCCTTGAGGGCCGACAACACCGGCTTCAGCGCGTAGTCCACCGCCAGCATATGGGCGATGCTGCCGCCAGTGGCCATCGGCAAAACGACCTTGTGCGCCAGGGCGCGTTCGGGCAGCAGGTCGAGCACGGTTTTCAGCGCGCCGGAGAACGAGGCCTTGTAGACCGGCGTGGCTATCACCAAGCCATCCGCATTAGCCACTTGCTGCAACAGGTCGATGACCTTGGGGCTGTCGAAGCGCGCATGCAGCAAGTCTTCGGCCGGGAAGTCCCGTACCTGGTAACTCACCACTTCAACGCCTTTGTCTTGCAACCATTGACGGGTTTTTTCCAGCAAGACCCCGGAGCGGGAACGCTGGCTGGGACTGCCTCCGAGTGTGACGACCAACATGCAGGTATTCCTTGAGCAAGTGCCGGCGGTTCGCTGGGTGGGCGATGGCGCCAAGATGAAACAGACCTTACCAGCAGATTTATATATCTATAAATCTTATTTATTCATTTGTTTATTCTTAAAATGCATATATCACCCATCAATCGCCAGGCGAAAAAAAAGGCCGTCGAAACGGCCTGAAACCCCCTGCAATGTGAGCGTTGAAATGCGGTCAACCTGTGGGAGGGGGCTTGCTCCCTCCCGCAGAGGTCCCGCGTCAGCGGTTAGGTTGTGGGGTAAGCCGCAGATACGGCTTCACTGCCCTGTAACCCTTTGGAAAGCGCTTCTTGATCTCTTCCTCGTCCTTGAGCGACGGCACGATCACCACTTCATCGCCGTCCTGCCAGTTGGCGGGGGTAGCGACCTTGTGGTTGTCGGTCAGCTGCAGCGAGTCGATGACTCGCAGGATTTCGTGGAAGTTACGGCCGGTACTCGCCGGGTAGGTGATGGTCAGGCGAATCTTTTTGTTCGGGTCGATCACGAACAGGGAACGCACGGTGAGGGTGTCACTGGCGTTGGGGTGGATCAGGTCGTAAAGGTCCGAGACCTTGCGGTCGGCGTCCGCCAGGATCGGGAAGTTGACGACGGTGTTCTGGGTCTCATTGATGTCTTCGATCCACTTGTGATGCGAGTCCACCGGGTCGACCGACAGGGCGATGGCCTTGACGCCACGCCTGGCGAATTCATCCTTGAGCTTGGCGGTAAAGCCCAGCTCGGTGGTGCACACCGGGGTGAAGTCAGCCGGATGGGAAAACAACACACCCCAGCTGTCGCCAAGCCATTCGTGAAAACGAATCTTGCCGGCGCTGGAATCCTGTTCGAAGTCGGGGGCGATATCGCCCAGTCTTAGGCTCATGGTGTGGCTCCTGATGAGTGCTTATGGAGCCACTGTGCATGGATTGACGCTGATTTAAAAAGAATAAATATCGATTTATCTAGACGATAAAAGAATATTAAAAATGTGTTCATTGGACGCGGGAAAGGGCGAGGTGCACCATTGCTTTCAAGGTTCGAGAAGGCCTTGAGACGCTGTACAAAGAGGGGTTTCAGGAAGGGCTTGCGGGGGTTTAGCCCGACTTGAAAGGCAAGACACCTTGCCCGGCGTTGCGCCGGGCAAGGTTTTACGGTCTTACAACAGCATTACGCTATTACAGCAGTGGCAGCGAGTAACTGACGATCACACGGTTTTCGTCTTGGTTACGCTGACCGGCAATATCGTTGCGCCACATGGCGTTTTTCCAGGCCACGCCAACGTTCTTGAAAGTACCTTCTGGTACGACGTAGGCAACAGTGATGTCACGTTCCCACTCGTTCGCGCCATTGGAGTTTGTTTGGACCTGAGCAACACCCACCCGGCCGCGAGTATCGATATTGTCGCCACGCAGATAAACCACACCGGCGGTCAAGCCTGGTACGCCAACTTTGGCGAAGTCGTACGCGTAACGAGCTTGCCAAGTACGCTCGCCAGCACGGGCGAATTTGGCGATCTGCGAGTCAGTGGTCAAGTAAGCCGACGAACCGTCACCTTGGTTCAACCATGGGAAGTCGCTGTTGCCGTTGCTGACCTGGTAACCACCACCGAAGGTGTGACCGGCCACCGAGTACAGGAACAAACCGCTGTAAAGGTTGTTGTCGACTTTACCTTTGGTGACGTTAGCGCCAGCAGCGTTAGTGCCGTAGTCACCAGTGGTGAAGTAGTTCGCGTCGTTGCTGTTGGCACCGTCAGCGCGGCTGTTGAAGTAGCGCAGGTCGGTTTTCAACACGCCAGGACCGATCGCCCAGTTGTGCAGCAAGCCCAGGAAGTGCTGCTTGTAGAACTGATCCAGATTGCCGTAGTAGTACTGGGCAGTCAGGTCTTTGGTGATCTTGTAGTCGCCACCGGCGTAGATGAACTTGTTGCTGTCGCGGCCAGCGGCGGTACGGCCGTTGGCGCCCGCGAGAGACAGGTTCTCGACGTTGCTGGAGTTACGACCCTTGGCCTTTTCGATCTGACCGGCAACCAGCGTCAGGTCCTTGATGTCGTTGGTGGTGATCTGGCCACCCTGGAAAGTCTGCGGCAGCAGACGACCATCGTTGGTGATGATTACCGGCAGCTTAGGCTGCAAAGTACCCAACTTCAGTTCGGTCTGGGAGATCTTGGCTTTAGCGGTCAGGCCCAGGCTGGAGTAGTTATCAACGGCTTCGCCATTGGACTTGCTCGGGAAAACCGTGCCGCCATAGGAGCCAGCGTTGCCAGCCGACGCAGCGGTTGCACCGTTGGTGCCGCCGCCCGAATCCAGACGTACGCCCAGCAGGCCGATAGCGTCAAGACCGAAGCCTACGGTGCCTTGGGTGTAACCGGAGATGAAGCGCAGGTCGAAAGCTTGGCCCCACTCTTCCGATTTGTTCTGCGCGCCGGCCGCCTTGGTAGCGTCGTCACGGTTATCGGTATTGATGTAAAAGTTACGCAGACCCAGTGTGGCCTTGCTGTCTTCGATGAAACCGGCAGCGCCTGCTTGCTGGGCGATTGCGCCCAAAGCTACAGCCAAAGCCAAGGTGGACTTATTCATGTACCGCTCCTCTCATTTCTAATTTTTGTATTTCTTCGGTCTCGGGTCTGACGCCCTCGATCCACAGATGCGCGATTAGCGCCGGATAGTGACTGGCAAGTCAATCGTAACCTTGTGTGTCTACTACCTTCGTCTAATCACAGTTGTTTTGGTCCCTGCAGGGTAATGAGTTTTTCATACACCCAAAAAGAATTGTTTCATTCTTTTTCATACGATTTGGGAATAAGCCTTTACGTGACATGGAGCAGTCAGGGTAGACCAACCGTTCCATAAGCTCATTCCTAAAGGGTATTTGTTAGCACTTTTTTAGATCGATTAGGGTGGACGCTCCATTACATACGTCACCCATGATCAAAAAGGCGACGCCATCATGGCGAAACGCACATCCTCCAGTCAATTTGTTACAGTTTTTGTGTCACTAATAATTTCTTTGCCGACCGCAATCTACCCACAGTCGCCATCCCGTTATCGGCGTGAGATCAAGAATGCTTAAATTTCAGTTGTGACTTGAAAGACCGAGCCGCCGAGCAGGCCGGTGCTTACGCGAGCCTGCTCGGTGGTCGGAGGGGAGGGTTTTACAAGGCTTTCTCGAAGATCTTCGAATTACGCTGATAGTTGTACAGCGAGGCACGCGCCGACGGCAGGCGGTCCACACTGCTTGGCACAAACCCCCGCTCGCGGAACCAGTGGGCGGTGCGCGTGGTGAGTACGAACAAGGTTTTCAGCCCCTGGGCCCGCGCACGGGTCTGGATGCGCTCCAGCAACACGTCACCTCGCGCGCCATGGCGGTATTCCGGGTTCACCGCCAGGCAGGCCAGCTCGCCGGCGTCCGAATCGGCGATCTGATACAGCGCCGCACAGGCGATGATCATGCCCTCGCGCTCGACCACACTGAACTGCTCGATTTCACGCTCCAGCACTTCCCGCGAACGACGCACCAAAATGCCCTGTTCTTCCAGTGGGCTGATCAGGTCGAGCAAGCCGCCGACGTCTTCAATCGCCGCCTCGCGCACTTGTTCGAACTGCTCCTGCGCCACCAGCGTACCGCCGCCGTCGCGGGTGAACAGCTCCGTGAGCAAGGCGCCGTCCTCGGCGTAGCTGACGATATGACTGCGCCCTACCCCGCCACGGCAAGCCTCGGCCGCCGCATCAAGCAGTTCGGCCTGGTAGTTGCTGCTGCCCAGGCGTTGCAGGTGGGCCGGTACCTGTTGCGGGCGCAGCTCGCGCACCAGGCGGCCATTTTCGTCGATCAGACCTAGATCGGCACCGAACAGCAGCAGCTTATCGGCACCCAGATCGATGGCGGCGCGGGTGGCGACGTCTTCGCAGGCCAGGTTAAAAATCTCACCCGTGGGTGAATACCCCAGTGGCGACAGCAGCACGATGGAGCGCTCATCCAACAGACGGTTGATGCCCTTGCGGTCGACGCGGCGCACTTCGCCGGTGTGGTGGTAGTCCACACCTTCCAGCACGCCGATCGGACGCGCGGTCACCAGGTTGCCGCTGGCCACCCGCAGGCGCGAGCCCTGCATGGGCGACGAGGCCATGTCCATCGACAAGCGCGCTTCGATGGCGATACGCAGGTGGCCGACCGCGTCGATCACACATTCCAGCGTTGCGGCATCGGTGATGCGCATGCCTTCGTGATAAATCGGGGTCAGACCACGCGCTTCAAGGCGCGCTTCGATCTGCGGGCGCGAACCGTGGACCAGCACCAGCCGCACGCCCAGGCTGTGCAGCAGCACCAGGTCGTGGACGATATTGCCGAAGTTCGGATGGTCCACACCGTCGCCGGGCAGCATGACCACAAAGGTGCAGTCGCGGTGGGCGTTGATGTAGGGCGAAGCGTGACGAAGCCAATTGACGTATTCGGGCATAACACCTGGGCCTGTAATAAAAAGCAGCCAAACAAGGATGAATCGTGGAAGCGCACAGCGGGCTGATGGTTATCGTCGGAACAGGCTTGGCGACACGCTCACTCTCCTTTTATGTACGAACAGGCAAGGGCTAATTTATGCGGGTTTCAGGCAGTAATGTTCGATCAGTTCCCGCAATAGACGCACTGTAGGCGCCAAGCGTGACATTTCGAGGTACTCGCCCGGCTGGTGAGCACAGGCGATATCGCCAGGGCCCAATACCAGGGTTTCACACCCAAGGCGCTGAAGATAAGGCGCTTCGGTGCCGAACGCCACTGCTTCGGCACGATGACCGGTCAATCGTTCCGCCACCCGCACCAGTTCGGCGTCTTCCGGTTGTTCGAACGGCGGCACTTCGGGGAACAGCGGCGCGTAGTCGATCTTGACCTTGTGGCGCTCGGCCAGGGGTTCGAGCTTCTGCCGGATGGCCGCGCGCAGCACTTGCGGGTCCATGCCCGGCAAGGGCCGCAGGTCGAACTCCAGTGAGCACTGACCGCAAATGCGGTTGGGGTTGTCGCCGCCGTGGATACAGCCAAAGTTCATGGTCGGCTGCGGCACGCTGAATTGCGGGTTGCGGTATTCACGCTGCCAGGCCAGGCGCAGACCGCGCAATTCGCCGATGGCATCGTGCATCGCTTCAAGAGCGCTGTGGCCCAGGCTGGGGTCCGACGAGTGGCCACTCTGGCCCAGGATATCGATGCGCTCCATCATCACGCCTTTATGCAGGCGGATCGGTTTGAGCCCGGTGGGCTCGCCGATCACCGCCGCGCGGCCCAGTGGACGCCCGGCTTCGGCCAGCGCGCGGGCGCCGGACATGGAGCTTTCCTCATCGCAGGTGGCGAGGATCAGCAAGGGTTGCCTGAACGGCTGGTCCAGCAGCGGCAACACCGCTTCAATCGCCAGAGCGAAAAAGCCCTTCATGTCGCAACTGCCCAATCCTACCCAGCGGCCGTCGACTTCAGTCAGCTTGAGCGGGTCGGTTTTCCACAGCGCGGCGTCATAGGGCACCGTATCGCTATGGCCCGCCAGCACCAGGCCGCCAGGACCACTGCCGAAACTTGCCAGCAGGTTGAATTTGCCGGGACTGACCTGCTGGATGTCGATAGCAAACCCCAGGTCGCCCAGCCAATTGGCGAGCAAATCGATCACCGGGCGGTTGGTCTGGTCGAGAGAGGCTTGGGTGCAACTGACCGAAGGCGCGGCAATCAGCGCGGCGAACTGCTCTTTCATGGACGGTAATGGCATGCGCGGCCTCTCAACTTCCCGGATGAACCCCACTATAGAACCATCTGCACGACACAATAAACCGTTGCGGCACGTTGCCGGGCTCACTCCTGTACACTGCACGGCCTTGGCAGCCACCTTTTTCCCCGGCTGCGCTCCCGATCCTGGATTTTCCGGCCATGCAGAAAGAAACCGAAATCAAGCTCCGCGTCAGCCGCGAAACACTCGCCGCGCTGCGTGAGCACCCGCTACTGAAAAAACGCAACAAAAGTGGCTGGGAACGCCTTGAGTTGATGAATCAGTATTTCGACACCCCCGAACGCGACCTGGCCCAGGCCAAAGTCGCCCTGCGTTTGCGCAAGGACGGTGACGCCATCATCCAGACCCTCAAGACCCGCGGCCAGAGCGTCGCCGGTTTGTCGGAACGCAACGAGTACAACTGGGACCTGCCCAAAGCCAAACTCGACGTGAAGAAACTCGACGGCGAATGCTGGCCCGAGCAACTGGCCGAGCTGGACAAAAAGACCCTCAAGCCGATCTTCACCACCGATTTCGTGCGCGAACGCGCCGAAATCGCCTGGGGCCGTGGCAAGGCCAAGGTGGTGATCGAGGCCGCGTTGGACCTGGGCCACGTAGTGGTCGGCAAGCAGAAAGAAGAAATCTGCGAGCTGGAACTGGAACTGCGCGAAGGTGAACCGGCTGCCCTGCTGGAACTGGCCGCTGAATTGGCCGCGACCCTGGCGCTGATGCCATGCGATATCAGCAAGGCCGAGCGCGGCTACCGCCTGTACGATGCAGGCAGCTACTCCCTGAGCCTGCCGGCACCGCAGATCCAGGCCGAAATGCCATTGGACGACGCCTTCGCCGCAATCATGTGGCACCTGCTGGGCAGCAGCCAGCGCCTGGCCGAGCAATACCGCTTCAATGGCCACTGGCGCCTGCTGCAGGACTGGGTCGACAACCTCGGTGAGTTGCGCGCCCTGATCGGCAGCCTCGGCCAGGCCGCACCGCGCCAATCCACCGCCGAACTGCGCAGCGCACTGGATGCCCTGCTGGAAGACTGGCGCCCGCTGGTACAGGCCGGTGACGACGACGAAGACATTCGCAAAGCCGCACCCGAGCAGTTCGCCGAAGAACTGGAGGACCTGCGCTGGGGCCTGTTCTCACTGAACACTTCGCGCTGGCTGCTGGCCCGCAGCTGGACCGCCGAGCGTAACGTGCGGGGCAACCGTCAGGGCGCCGCGCAAATCACCAACTGGCTGCCGCGCCTGCTGGCCGACGATGCCGTCGCCCTGCAACTGCCGCGCTACCAGCAACAGCCGGAAGACCTGGCCGAGCAACTGCCGCGTATCGAACGCATCCAGGCCTGGCTGCACCATGCACGCCAGGTGGTGGACATCCCGGAACTGGACCGGTTGTACGGCGAGCTGAACAAGCTGGTGCAACTGGCCAATCAGCCGATCACCGATGAGTCGCTGGATGCGCGGATGCATCAGGCGATTGCGGTGTATCAGAACCGCGCCTGGAAGACTCTTCTGCGTCTGTAAGATCGCCATCGACGGCAAGCCCCTCCAGCGTGGGAGGGGCGGTACGACGATTCGACTTGCCCCCGATGAGGCCCTGCCTGTCAGCGCAACACTGGCAGGCTGGTGGTGGACTTGATCTCCGACAACGCCACGATCGAATTGACCTCCTGAATCCCCGGCACCATCGACAACTTGTCGAAGAAAAACCGCTCATACGCCTCAATGTCCGACGCCACGATGCGCAGCAGAAAATCCACCGCGCCCATCAGCACGTAACACTCCAATACTTCCGGAAAGCCACGAATCGCCTCGGTGAACTCGGTGAAGTTGGATCGCCCGTGAGCGTTGAGTTTGACCTCGGCGAAAATCTGCGTGTTAAGGCCGATCTTCTTGCGGTCCAGCAGGGTCACCTGGCCGCGGATCACACCCTCGTCCTTGAGCCGTTGGATGCGCCGCCAGCAGGGCGACTGGGACAGGCCGACCTGCTCGGCGATCTGCGCACTCGAGAGCGAAGCATCCTCTTGCAGCAGGGCCAGGATGCGGCGGTCATAAGCGTCCAATTGGCTGTGCATAGAAATACCTTTTATAGCGATATTCTTGAATTAGATGATTCGAATAATGTTGAATCAAGTTCATCTTAGATAAGAAATCTCCGTAGGCGAATGTAAAAATTTCTTCAGTCGAAACTGGAGAGCCAACATGCACGTCGTCGAAACTACCCACCCCGATACCCGCGTCGATGCATGGGCCGTCAATAACGCCCATTGCCAGGCCCATTACCAGATCGTCGCCGAGGCTGAACCGGATGTGTTGTGTCGGGTGCTTAACTATTTCGCGCTGCAGTTTCTGACGCCTCGGCAGGTCAGTGTGACTCGGCAAGACGACGTGCTGAGCATCGAGATCGTGATGGACGGCTTGAGCTGGCATCGGGCCCAGGTGATCGGTGAAAAGATTCGAAACCTGATCAGCGTGTGCACGCTGGATGTGTGGCCGGCCGACTCCGTGGGCCCGCAGGCGGTGTCGGCAGCCGCCCGGTAAAAGCCTGCAATACACGGCGGGCGGCGAATATTCAGGGGGTGGCTAGCCTGGGAGTACGTCCGAGGTTACCCAGGAAAACCCACATGTCTGTTGATCGACGATTGGAATTGCATCAATTGCTGCCGGCTTTGGTCGGTTCCGAACTGATCAGCGACGACACCGCAAAGCGCTTGTCGAAACTGCCCGCCGGCAACACCCAGCATCCGCTGGAGCACGTCGCAACCCTCGGGCCCTGCCTGGAAACCCTGACCCAATGGCTTGCCCAGCATGTCGGGCAACCTTATCTGCGCATCGACCCACTGAAGATCGACGTGGCGACGGTGGTGCCGCTGATGTCCCATGCCTTTGCCCAGCGCCACGGAATCCTTGCCGTGGCGGTGGACGCGCAGTCCGTCACGATCGCCAGCGCCCAACCCCTCGTCACCGCTTGGGAGGCCGGGCTGGCGCAGGTGCTCAAGCGTTCCATCACGCGCGTGGTGGCCAACCCCCAGGAGATTACGCGCTGTATCGGCGAGTTTTATCGGCTGGCGAAGTCCGTCAGCGGTGCGGATCAAAAGGTGGCGGTGCCCGGCAACTTCGACCTGCTCAACCTCGGCGCCAGCGACCAGGAACCGGACGCCAACGATGCGCACATCGTCAATATCGTCGATTGGTTGCTGCAGTACGCCTTCAGCCAGCGGGCCAGCGATATCCATATCGAACCTTGCCGTGAACAGGGCCGGGTGCGTTTTCGCATTGATGGGTTGTTGCACGATGTCTACCAGTTTCCACCCCAGGTGACGATGGCGGTGGTCAGCCGGCTCAAGAGCTTGGGACGGATGAACGTGGCGGAAAAACGCAAACCCCAGGACGGCCGGGTCAAGACCAAAAGCCCGACGGGCGCGGAGGTCGAGCTGCGTCTGTCGACCTTGCCTACCGCCTTTGGCGAAAAACTGGTGATGCGGATTTTCGACCCGCAGGTGTTGCTCAAGGACTTCGACCAGTTGGGCCTGTCCCTGGAAGACCAGCAACGCTGGCACGGCATGACCCGCCAGACCAACGGCATCATCCTGGTCACCGGGCCCACCGGCTCCGGCAAGACCAGCACCCTCTACACCACGCTCAAGCAGTTGGCGACCCGCGAAGTCAACCTGTGCACGGTTGAAGACCCGATCGAGATGGTTGAACCCGGCTTCAATCAGATGCAGGTGCAACACAATATCGACCTGACCTTCGCCAGCGGCATCCGCGCACTGCTGCGCCAGGACCCGGACATCATCATGATTGGCGAAATACGCGACCAGGAAACCGCAGAAATGGCGATCCAGGCCGCACTGACCGGGCATTTGGTGCTGTCGACCCTGCACACCAACGACGCGCCCAGTGCGATCAGTCGCTTGCAGGAGCTGGGTATTGCGCATTATTTAATCAAGGCCACGCTGTTAGGCGTGATGGCGCAACGCTTGGTACGGTTGCTGTGCCCTCACTGCAAGCGCGCAACGGGCGACGTGTATGAGGCTGCCGGGTGCGCCGAATGTAGAAACAGCGGGTATCGGGGGCGAGCCGGGGTCTACGAAATCATGGTGCTGGACGATGCGCTCAAGGCGCTGATCACTCCAGGCGCCGACGTTCAGTCCCTGCGGGCCGCCGCTATCGCGCAAGGCATGCATGACCTGCGCATGTCCGGCATGACAAAGGTTGAAGCAGGGCTGACCACGATGGCGGAAGTGTTGCGGGTAACGCCTGGGGATTCGGTAACAAATCCTATGATTACGGCGCTTTGAAACCGTTCTTATCGGTGGCAACACCGTTACAATCGGCGCAACGTCGTTTCACTGACACCATCAGATAGGGAATCGCTATGCAGATCGGAACCGTACTGCTTCTTTTCGTGGGTTTGGCCATCGCCATCCTTTTCATGGGCTTCAAGGTGGTGCCCCAGGGCTACCAGTGGACGGTCGAACGTTTCGGCCGCTATACCAATACCCTCAAGCCTGGCCTGAACATCATCATCCCGGTCATGGACCGCATCGGTCGCAAGATCAACGTGATGGAAAGCGTGCTGGACATCCCGCCCCAGGAAGTGATCACCGCCGACAACGCCACGGTGCAGATCGACGCCGTGTGTTTCTTCCAAGTGGTCAATACCGCCCAGGCCGCCTATGAGGTCAACAACCTCGAACACGCCATTCGCAACCTGCTGCAAACCAATATTCGTACCGTCCTCGGCTCCATGGAGCTGGATGCCATGCTCAGCCAGCGTGACGGCATCAACGAAAAACTCCTGAGAACCGTGGATGAAGCCACCGCGCCGTGGGGCATCAAGATCACCCGTATCGAGATCAAGGACATCAGCCCGCCCGCCGACCTGATGGCCGCCATGTCGGGCCAGATGAAAGCCGAGCGGATCAAGCGCGCGCAAATTCTTGAGGCCGAGGGCCTGCGAGCGTCGGCGATCCTGACGGCCGAAGGTAAAAAGCAGGCGCAGATCCTGGAAGCCGAAGGCAGCCGCCAGGCAGCATTCCTCGAATCCGAAGCCCGTGAGCGTCAGGCCGAGGCGGAAGCACGCGCGACCCAGGTGGTGTCGGAAGCGATCGCCTCGGGCAACGTGCAGGCGGTCAATTACTTCGTCGCGCAAAAATATATCGACGCGCTGGGCAAGCTGGCATCAGCCAACAACAGCAAGGTGATCCTCATGCCGCTTGAAGCCAGCCAGGTGATTGGTGCGGTTGGCGGCATTGGCGAGATCGTCAAGGCCACGTTCGATAACAAGAAAGGCTGAGGCCAGCACCATGTGGGATTTCCTACAGCACCTGTCATTTTGGGATTGGCTGGCACTGGGCACGGTGCTGTTGATCCTTGAGGTCTTCGGCGCCGGCGGTTACCTGTTGTGGATGGGTATCGCCGCTGCGGCCGTGGGTGTGATCAAGTTTCTGGTACCGCCGCTCGGCCTGGAATGGCAACTGTTGTTGTTCGCAGTGTTGTCGATACTGACGGCCGTGTACTGGTGGAAACGCCAACGCAGCAGTGCCAAGGCCAGTGACCAACCTGGGCTGAATGAACGAGGCTCGGAGCTGGTTGGTCGCACCTTCGTGGTGCACCAGGCGATTGTGGACGGCCGGGGCAAGGTGAAAGTCGGTGATGGCGTGTGGATGGTGACCGGCCCCGACAGCCCCGTAGGCGCTCAAGTCCGGGTCGTTGGTCAGGACGGGGTGATTTTAAAGGTTGAAACTGTTTAGTCAGTGATGGAACTCGGTTGGGCTATCTACAATCAAAACCTGCAGATAACCCCACCGGAGTCACCCATCATGCGTCTCAAATATGCTGTCGCCACCCTCGCTGTGCTTTCCCTTCCTGTCGGTTCAGCCATGGCCGACAGTTTCTGGCGCAACGTCATCTCGTCGGGCGCCACCACTGGCTCGACGTACCTGACCTTCAAGGACCACAAGCTGGTGGTTGCCGCACAAGACGACGCCGGCAGCTTCGTTGCCAGCGACGGCGGCATTCGCGGCCCGTACCTGGAAGCCGCCATGCAGAAGGTCCGCGCCGATAACCCAGGCCTGCAAGCCACGGATATGGAACTGGCCAACGCTATCCTCGCGAAGAATGCTGTCACTGAGTAAAACTCGCCCCCCAAAAAGAATGCCGCTTGTTCAAGCGGCATTTTTTTTTGCCCGCCAGGTGACGTTTCATTCACAGACGACAGGCTATATTCAGTCAGGCCGTGCAACCATGCCGGTACTGATAAGCCTCTCATCGCCCACCTGAAACGGATGCCTTCGTCGTCATGAGCCAACAGCCCTTCCTGCCGTTCTCCAAACCTACCATTGATGAAGCCACCATCTCGGCGGTCGGTGATGTACTGCGCTCGGGCTGGATCACCAGCGGCCCGAAAGTACAGGCGTTCGAAGCGCAACTGTCGGAGTACTTTGGCGGCCGGCCGGTGCGTACATTCAACTCAGGCACCTGCACCATGGAGATTGCGTTGCGCATCGCCGGTGTCGGGCCAGGCGATGAAGTCATCACCACGCCGATCTCCTGGGTCGCCACGGCCAACGTGATCCTGGAGGTGGGTGCCACGCCCGTGTTTGCCGATATCGACCCGGTTACCCGCAATATCGACCTGGCCCAGGTAGAAGCCGCGATCACCCCGCGTACCAAGGCAATCATCCCGGTCTACCTGGCAGGCCTGCCGCTGGACATGCCGATGCTTTACGCACTGGCCAACAAGTACAACCTGCGTATCGTCGAAGACGCCGCGCAAGCGCTGGGCTCCAGCTGGGACGGCGAGCGTATTGGCGCCACAGGGGACTTCGTGTCGTTCAGCTTCCAGGCCAATAAGAACATCACGTGTTCCGAAGGCGGCTGCCTGGTTTTGAATAACGCCGAAGAGGCGCGCCTGGCGGAGAAGTACCGCCTGCAAGGCGTCACCCGCAGCGGTTTTGACGGCCTGGATGTGGACGTGTTGGGCGGCAAGTTCAACATGACGGATATCGCCGCCGCCATCGGTCTGGGGCAGTTTGCACATATCGAGCAGATCACCGCCCACCGCCAGAACCTGGCGCGACATTACTTCAAATGCTTCGGCAGCGACTTTGAAGCGCAATACGGCGCACAACTGCCGCCGGCAGATTTCGAAAACAGCAACTGGCACCTGTTCCAACTGGTGCTGCCGGAGCGTCAGGACGGCCTGCCCGCCCGCGCCACCTTCATGGAGCAGATGCAGGCCCATGGTGTCGGCATTGGCTATCACTACCCACCGATTCACCTGCTGAGCCTGTATCGGGCGCAGGGGTTCAAGGAGGGCATGTTCCCGGTGGCGGAAAAGGTTGGGCGCTTGATCGTGTCGTTGCCGATGTTCACGGCGATGACAGAGGCCGATGTGGAGCGGTCGGTGGCGGCGGTAAAAGCAGTCCTGAGAGCAAACTGAACAATCACGGCTGACCTCGTTTGAATGTGGGAGGAAGCAAGCCCCTCCCACATAGGTCTTGCGTTTACTCGCCGATGGCTGCTTTGTAGCCCGCGGCATCCAACAGGTTTTCCAGATCGGCTGGGTTGCTTGGCTTGAGCTTGAAGATCCAGGCGCCGTAAGGGTTGGAGTTCAGCAGCTCAGGGTTGCCATCCAGCTCTTCGTTGACGGCAATCACTTCACCGGCAATCGGCGAGTAGATATCCGAAGCGGCCTTCACCGACTCAACCACGCCTGCCTGGCCTTGAGCCTCGAACGTGGCGCCGACTTCGGCCAGCTCAACAAACACCACATCCCCCAACGCTTCCTGGGCATGGTCGGAGATCCCGACGGTCACGGTGCCGTCAGCTTCGAGTAGGGCCCATTCATGACTTTCGGCAAAACGCAGGTTCGCAGGGATATCGCTCATATTCCGTGTCCTCAAGAAGTAATGTCAGCGGCCTTAGGCCTGCCGGAAATAGTTAGATCAAGGTTTTGCCATGGCGCACAAAGGTCGGTTTGACCACCCGAACCGGGTACCACTTGCCGCGGATTTCCACTTCGGCCCGATCGGCAGTCGCCGTCGGTACACGCGCCAGGGCAATGGATTTGCTCAGCGTAGGAGAGAAACTACCACTGGTGATCTCCCCTTCGCCAACATTGGCGATGCGAACCACCTGGTGAGCGCGTAAAACCCCGCGCTCTTCCAATACCAGCCCGACCAGTTTGGACTGCACACCCGTTGCCAATTCGGCTTCCAATGCCCCACGACCGATAAAATTGCGCTCGGCCGGTTCCCAGGCGATGCTCCAGGCCATGTTGGCGGCCAGGGGCGAAACGTCCTGGTGGATATCCTGGCCGTACAGGTTCATCCCGGCTTCCAGACGCAGGGTATCCCGTGCACCGAGGCCGATCGGTGAAATGCCCGCGCCCACCAGATCATTGAAAAAACCGGGGGCCTGATCCGCAGGCAGGACAATTTCCAGGCCGTCTTCGCCGGTGTAACCGGTGCGGGCGATAAACCAATCGCCATCGGCCTGGCCTTCAAAAGGCTTGAGCTGGCGAATCAGGGTACCGCGCGACTGGGTGACCAGTTCAGCGATCTTTTGCCGGGCATGGGGGCCTTGAATCGCGAGCATGGCCAACTCGGACCGCTCCTGCAACTGCACGGGGTAGTCGCCCAGTTGCGCCTGCATCCAGGCCATGTCCTGGTCGCGGGTGGCGGCGTTGACCACCAACCGATAACCGGTCTCGGTGCGGTACACGATCATATCGTCCACCACGCCGCCCCACTCGTTGAGCATCGCGCTGTACAACGCACGGCCGCAGCCATGCAAACGATCGACGTCATTGGCCAGCAGGTGCCGGAGCCATTCCCTGGCCTGAGGGCCTGTGACATCGATCACGGTCATATGAGATACATCGAACACCCCGCAGTCGCGTCGCACCTGATGGTGCTCTTCAACCTGCGAGCCGTAATGCAGAGGCATATCCCAACCGCCAAAATCGACCATTTTCGCGCCGAGGGCGAGATGCAGGTCATACAGAGGCGTACGCTGTCCCATGGGTTTCTCCTTCCGGGCTTGGCGAGGGTGCGCAGCGCCGCTGTTCGCGGCTGACGCCTTGAAATACAAGGGCTGCAGCCACATACAACGACCCGATCCGAAAGATGGAGCGCACCGAATGCCGCGCATTGTAGCCGCAAGCCGTAGGACTGGCACCTAACCGATGGGTCGGGCGGAGCGGCGGATCAGCCCGATCACCGGCAGCAGGCCCACCAACACCAATGTCAGCGCCGGCAAAGAGGCCCGCGCCCACTCGCCTTCGCTGGTCATTTCAAAGACCCGCACCGCCAGGGTGTCCCAGCCGAACGGGCGCATCAGCAGGGTGGCAGGCATTTCCTTGAGCACATCGACAAACACCAGCAGCGCCGCGCTCAAGGTGCCGGGAAGCAAAAGCGGCAGATACACTTTGCAAAACAGTCGCGGCCCGCTCACGCCCAAACTGCGTGCCGCTTCCGGTAGCGATGGACGGATACGCGCCAGGCTGCTTTCCAGCGGGCCATAGGCCACTGCCAGAAAACGCACCAGATACGCCAGCACCAGCGCCGACAGACTGCCCAACAACAAAGGCTTGCCCGCCCCGCCCAGCCAGCCCGACAGCGGCACCACCAGTTCGCGGTCCAGGTAACTGAACGCCAGCATGATCGACACCGCCAGCACCGAGCCCGGCAGGGCATAACCGACATTGGCCAGGCTGATGCCGGAGCGGATCGCGCGAGTCGGCGCCAGGCGGTTGGCGAACGCCAATACCAGCGCCACGCTGACCGTGAACAGCGCGGCGATCCCGCCCAGGTAAAGCGTGTGGACGATCAGGCCCGAATAGCGCTCATCCAGGTCGAAACGACCGCGCTGCCAGAACCAGGCGACCAATTGCAGCACTGGAATGACAAACGCACAGGCGAATACCAGGCCACACCAACCGCTCGCCGCCGCTGCCTTGACCCCGTGCAGGTGATACAGCGCCTTGCCACGCGGCCGTTCATTGCCGGGCCGACTGGCGCCTCGGGCGCGACGCTCGCCGTAGAGCACCAGCATCACCACCAACAGCAACAGGCTGGCCAGTTGCGCCGCGCTGGACAGGCTGAAAAAGCCGTACCAAGTCTTATAGATGGCCGTGGTGAACGTATCGAAGTTGAACACCGAGACCGCGCCGAAATCCGCCAGGGTTTCCATCAAGGCCAGGGCGACCCCGGCGCCGATCGCCGGTCGCGCCATGGGCAGCGCCACACGCCAGAACGCTTGCCACGGCGATTGCCCCAGCACCCGCGCCGCCTCCATCAGCCCCTTGCCCTGAGCCAGGAATGCGGAGCGCGCCAGCAAGTAGACGTAGGGATAGAACACCAGCACCAATACGATGATCACGCCGCTGGTGGAGCGCACGCGCGGCAGGCGCAAGCCCGTACCGAGCCATTCGCGCAACAGGGTCTGCACCGGGCCGGAAAAATCCAGGAGCCCCACGAAGACGAAGGCCAGCACGTACGCGGGAATGGCAAAAGGCAGCATCAACGCCCAGTCCAGCCAGCGGCGTCCGGGGAATTCGCAAAGGCTGGTCAGCCATGCCAGGCTTACACCCAGCAGCGTTACGCCGATGCCGACGCCCACCACCAACGTCAGGGTGTTGCCCAACAGGCGTGGCATCTGGGTTTCCCAGAGGTGGGACCAGATCTGTGCGTCAATGCTTTGCCAGGACAGCAACAGCACGCTCAGCGGCAGCAGCACCAGGGCAGCGACGGTGAAGACCGGCAGGTACCAGCGGCGCTGGGCGGGGTGGGCCAAGGGTTAACTCTCTGGGAATAGTATCTAAAGACAAACACAAAACAGTGACATTTCAACCTGCTGTGTGTCAGTTCCAACCCGCCCGATCCATCAACCGAATCGCCTCGGCCTGACGCTTACCCGCCACTTCCACCGGTAACGTGTCGGCCACAAATTTACCCCAGGTCGCCACTTCGGCCGACGGTGGCACCGCCGGGTTGGCCGGAAACTCCTGGTTCACGTCAGCAAATATCTGCTGCGCCTCAGGCGTGGTCATCCATTCCACCAGCGCCTTGGCGGCTTCAGGGTGCGGTGCGTTCTTGGTCAGGCCGATGCCCGACAGGTTCACATGCACGCCACGGTCGCCCTGGTTCGGCCAGAACAGCTTCACTGCCAGGTCCGGTTTCTGCTTGTGCAGGCGGCCGTAGTAGTAGGTGTTGACGATCCCCACGTCGCATTGCCCGGCATTGATTGCTTCCAGCACCGCGATGTCATCGGAGAACACGTCGGTGGACAGGTTATTCACCCAGCCCTTGACGATTGCTTCGGTCTTGGCCGCGCCGTGCGTTTCGATCAGGGTCGCGGTCAGCGACTGGTTATAGACCTTCTTCGCGGTACGCAGGCACAGGCGGCCTTCCCACTGCTTGTCGGCCAGGGCCTCATAAGTGGTCAGGTCACCCGGCTTTACCCGGTCGGTGGAGTAGGCGATGGTTCGCGCGCGCAGGCTCAACCCCGTCCAGGCGTGGGCGGATGAACGGTATTGCAGCGGAATATTCTTGTCGATCACTGCGGAGGTGAACGGTTGCAGGATGCCCATCTGCTCGGCTTGCCAGAGGTTGCCGGCGTCGACGGTGAGCAGCAGGTCGGCGGTGGCGTTTTCGCCCTCGGCCTTGATGCGCTGCATCAGCGGGGCTTCCTTGTCGGTGATGAACTTCACCTGCACACCGGTCTTTTTGGTGTAGGCATCAAACACCGGCTTGATCAGTTCGTCGATGCGTGAGGAGTAAACCACCACCTCGTCGGCTGCCTGCACGGTGGTGCTGCCGATCAGGGTGAGTGCCAGGGCAGTCAGGAGGCGCTTGGGTGCCAACATGGGGGCGGTCTCTCATTTGCAAAAAGAGAGCAAATGATAAGGACTCACATTTGGTAACGCTTGGTGGAGGCGTTACCAGATGTTGCACCACGGCTTAATAGGCAACCGACGTATGGCAATTCAAGGTTTGGCCAGCTCCGGCAGATCGCCGGTCAAACCCAAGGCCTGGCGCACAAAAACGGCCTTGGCTTCGGGCATCTGGTCGACCATTTTCAACCCGGCATTGCGCAACCAGCGCAACGGCAGTTGATCGGCCTGGAACAACCGCTCAAAGCCCTCCATCGCCGCCATCAACGCCAGGTTATGCGGCATGCGCCGGCGCTCGTAACGGCTGAGCACTTTCACATCCGCCAGGCGCTCGCCACGTTCGGTGGCCGACAACAACACGTCGGCAAGCACTGCCGCATCGAGGAAACCCAGGTTCACGCCCTGCCCGGCCAGCGGATGGATCACATGGGCCGCGTCGCCGATCAATGCCAGGCCCTCGGCCACATAGCGTTTGGCATGGCGTTGACGCAACGGCACGCAAACCCTTGGATCGGCGCTGACGACGGTGCCCAGGCGCCCTTCAAAGGCGCGCTCCAGCGCACGGCAAAACGCCTCGTCATCCAACGACATCAAGCGTTCGGACTCAGCCGGCGTGGTCGACCAGACGATCGAGCACCAATCCTGCTGCCCGTCCCGCTCCAATGGCAAAAACGCCAGCGGGCCGGTATCGGTAAACCGCTGCCAGGCCGTGCGCTGGTGCGGCTGGCTGCTGCGTACGCTGGTGACGATGGCGTTATGCAGGTAATCCCACTCACGGGTCGCCGTGCCGGTAAGGCGGCGCACGGCGGAGTTGGCGCCATCGGCCGCGACCACCAACGGCGCGCGCAAAGTTCGGCCATCGGCCAGGGTCAGCAGCCAGTCATCGCCGGAGCGGCGCATCTGCTCCAGGCGTGCGTTGGCGAGCAAACCCAGGTCGCAGTCGTGCAGGCGCTCGAGCAAGGCGTCCTGCACCACGCGGTTTTCGACGATATGCCCGAGCACTTCGGCATGCACGCTGGCCGCCGAGAAGTGGATCTGCCCGGTGCCGCTGCCATCCCACACCTGCATCTCGCCATAGGGGCTGGCGCGGCGCGAGACAATGCCATCCCACACGCCGAGGCGCTCCAGGATGCGCTGGCTGGCCGCCGACAGGGCACTCACCCGAGGCTCGAAGGCCGCGTCACGGTCGAACGGCTTGACACTCAGCGGGCTGCCGTCGAGCAGCAGCACTTGCAGGCCACTGCCTTGCAACGCCAGCGCCAGGGCGCTTCCTACCATTCCGGCTCCGACAATCAGCACATCTGCGCGCATGTCCATGCTTTAAACCTGTCTTGCTGGCGGCTTGCGCCGCACGTAAAGGGTTTTGTCGACCCGCGCGACCAAAGTGCCGGAGCCGTCATGAATCTGGACCTTGAGGTGGGGCAGATATTTCTCGCCGCCTTCGGTCTGTCGACGTACCTCATCCAACAACGCATCGTCGATAAAAAATTCGGCATACACCGGGCCCTTGCCCGGCGAGATGAAGTCGATGCTCGCGGCCTTGTCCCACACGATGTAGTCACGGCCCAGGTTCTCCATGAGCATCAGCATGTAGAACGGGTCGACCATCGAATACAGGCTGCCACCGAACTGGGTGCCGACGTAATTGCGGTTATACCAACCCAGGCCCATGCGCACTTTGACGTGACGAAAGTCGGCGCTCATATGCTGTACGCTGACCCCGGCGCCCAGGTACGGCGGGTACAGGGTCATGACCCAACGCAACAACCGCGCCTTGCCCAGCCGTTCGATCAACCACTTAAGCATCGGGACGCGTCCCCAGGCCCATCGCCTGACGGGCGAACCAGCGCTTGGCCGGCGGCAACAGGTCCAGGCCCAGCAGGCCCATGTTGCGGCCCAGCGCGACCAAGGGTTGAGCACTGCCAAACAGCCGCGTGACCTGGTCGGAAAAACCCACGGTCAACTTCTGATCCAGGTGCTGGCGCTCGCGATAAGCCTGCAGCGTCGCCAGGTCGCCCGGCACCGCAGGCCCGGCCAGCAGGGCCTCGGCCAAGGCATTCGCATCGCGCAGCGACAGGTTGAAACCCTGCCCGGCAATCGGGTGCAGGCTGTGGGCGGCATTGCCGAGGATCGCCAGGTGCGAGCGTACTTGCTCTTCGGCTTCCACCAGGGTCAGCGGATACAGATGTCGCGCGCCGACTTGTTTCAGCGTGCCCAGGCGGTAACCGAACACGCCCTGCAATTCGCTCAGGAAACTGCGCTCGTCAAGGGCGGCCAGGCGTTGGGCGTCCATGCCGATGCGGGTCCACACCAGCGCGCAGCGATTGTCCGGCAGCGGCAGCAACGCCATCGGGCCTTGCTCGGTGAAGCGCTCGAAGGCTTCGCCGTTGTGGGACTCGCTTGGGGTGATGTTGGCGATCAGCGCGCTCTGGTTGTACGGCCGGGTTTTCACGCCGACTCCCAACTGCTCGCGCAAGCCGGAGCGACCACCATCGGCCAATACCGCAAGGTCGCATTCCAACACGGTTTCATCGTTGAGGGTGAGGCGATAACCGTCGGACAGCGGCTCCATGCGCGTGACCTCCGCCGGGCAGCGCCAGCTCACCACATCTTTGTCCAGGCCTTGCCACAGGCATTGGCCGAGCCAGGCGTTTTCCACCACATAGCCCAGGGCCGGCACGCCCTCCTCCAAGGCAGACAAGCGCGCGGTAGAGAAGCGGCCTTTGTCCGACACATGAATCTGCTTGATCGGTTCGGCGCGAGGGGAGATGGCCTGCCATACCCCCAGGCGCTGATAAATCTGCCTGGCGCCAAACGACAACGCCGACGAGCGCGCGTCGTAGCTCGGCTGGTAGCTGTCACCCGGCGCGAAAGGTTCGATCAACACGATTTTCCAGCCGCGCGCCTTGGCCCCGGCCTGCAGTGCCAGCGCCAGGCTGGCGCCCACCAGGCCGCCGCCGATGATCGCCAGGTTGACCCGGCTCATCGGGCAGCCGCCATCAGGGCTTCGATCTCGGCGACGGTCTTGGGCACGCCGCCGGTCAGGATTTCACAGCCTTGCTTGGTCACCACCACGTCGTCCTCGATGCGTACGCCAATGCCACGCCATTTCTTTGCCACGTTCTGGTTGTCCGGCGAAATATAAATGCCCGGCTCCACGGTGAGTGCCATGCCGACTTCCAGCACGCGCCATTCACCGCCCACCTTGTACTCACCCACGTCATGCACATCCATCCCCAGCCAATGGCCGGCGCGGTGCATATAGAAGGGTTTATAGGCTTCGCCGGCAATCAGTTCGTCGACGTCACCTTGCAACAGCCCCAGCTTTACCAACCCGGCGGTGATGACCTGCACGGTCGCCTCATGGGCCTGGTTCCAATGCTTGTTCGGTGCGATCTCGGCAAAGGCGGCTTCCTGGGAGGCCAGCACAATCTCGTAGATCGCTTTCTGTTCAGCTGAAAACCTGCCATTGACCGGCCAGGTGCGGGTGATGTCGCTGGCGTAGCAGTCGATCTCGCAACCGGCGTCGATCAGCACCAGGTCACCGTCCTTGAGCAGCGCGTCATTCTGCTGGTAGTGCAGGATGCAGCTGTTACGCCCGGCGGCGACGATGGAGCCATAGGCGGGCATTTTCGCGCCGCCTTTACGGAATTCGTAATCCAGCTCGGCTTCCAGGCTGAACTCATGCAGCCCGGCGCGACTGGCCTGCATCGCCTTGACGTGGGCCGCGCAGGAAATCCGCGCGGCTTCGCGCATCACCTTCACTTCCGCCGCCGATTTATACAGGCGCATGTCGTGGAGCAGATGATCCAGGGCAACGAATTCATTCGGCGGCTGCGCGCCCAGGTGCGCTTTGGAGCGGATCACGTTGATCCATTCCATCAGGTGCCGGTCGAATTCGGCGTTGCTGCCCATGGCCGAATACACCCGGTCGCGGCCTTCGATCAGGCCGGGCAGGATGTCGTCGATATCGGTGATGGGAAACGCGTCGTCGGCGCCAAAATCACGAATCGCACCTTCGGTACCGGCGCGCAGGCCGTCCCACAATTCGCGTTCGGCATTGCGTTCGCGGCAGAACAGCACGTACTCGCCATGCTGGCGACCGGGCATCAGCACGATCACCGCTTCCGGCTCGGGGAAACCGCTCAGGTACTGGAAATCACTGTCCTGGCGGTAGACGTGCTCGACATCGCGATTGCGGATAGCCACGGCGGCGGCCGGCAGGATCGCGATGCTGTTGGGTTCCATCTGCGCCATGAGCGCCTTGCGGCGCCGGGTGTATTCCGCTTTGGGGATATGGATCATGGGCAGATGGGCTTCCTTTCTCAGTGCAGTGAAGGCTTGGGGGCAGCAGGCTCAGCGGACTTCCTGGTCTCGGTGAACAGCAGCAATGGTGCGACGCGCAGGTATTCCATGACTTCCATGTAATCGCCTTCGCCGTCTTCGGACTCTTCCAGGGCGTCCTGCACCTGGGAGATGGCCGCCAAGTCCTGCAGCACTTCCTTGGCGTCGGTGCTCAACTCCAGGCCACCGGCGTTCACACCGAAACCGTGGAGGAAGCCCTGGCACCATTGGCCCAGTGCGGCGGCACGCTCGGTAAGCGGCGCATCGTCGGTCGGCAACAGCAGGACCACGGTGACGTCATCACCGGTCAGCTCGCCCTTGACCATCTCTTGCAGTCCGATCAGTGCGTTACGCACGTTGTCGGTCGGTTCGGTTTCCAGCAGCTCGGCGACATCGGCCAGCCAGTTGTCGGCGTCAAAGCCGACACCGGTGCAACTGCGGCCCAGCAATACGCCGTGCAGCTCGGCAGGCGAGCAGGGATGGCCGCTGGTGCTCAGCAGTTTGGAGAAAGCATCGTACGGGGAGTTCTGAATGGGCATGGTGAGCTAGGCGCCAGACGGCGCAATGTCTAGAATGGAGCGCTGTATCCTAGCACCGGCAGACGCACCAAGACTATCAAGGGCGTCAGATCGTTTATCCTGCAGTTGCCATTCATCAGACAAAATCCAGTGGAACCCAATGGAAGACACCGACCTGCAAGCGCTGATGGCCAGACTCGAATTGCTAATTACTCGGGTCGAGCAACTTAAGAGTCAAAACGGACTCCTATTAGCTCAGGAAAAGACCTGGCGCGAGGAACGCGCTCACCTCATTGAAAAAAACGAAATCGCCCGGCGTAAGGTCGAATCGATGATTTCGCGCCTGAAGGCCCTGGAGCAAGACTCATGAGTTCAAGCAATAGCGTCACCGTGCAGATTCTCGACAAAGAATATTCGATCATCTGCCCTCAGGAAGAGCGCAATAACCTGGTGAGCGCCGCCCGCTACCTGGATGGCAAGATGCGTGAGATCCGCAGCAGCGGCAAAGTGATCGGCGCCGACCGCATCGCTGTGATGGCCGCGCTGAACATTACCCACGACTTGCTGCACAAGCAGGAACGTCCTGACGTACAGGCCAGCGGCTCGACCCGCGAGCAGGTACGCGACCTGCTCGAACGCGTTGACCTGGTGCTGTCCAGCGACTCAGACGCACCCAAGGGCTGATTGCCGCGACCGTTTAAGGTATACTCGCCCCACTCCCTGGCGTGTTTGCCAGTCGGCGATGTCCCGGAGCCGATTCGCACTACCCTGGAAGTTGCACGTTGGGCTGGTGTGCATGTCCGCTAGACGGAAAGCCTTAAAGCCTACTGCTTCTTCCACCTTGAACTTTCGGGTTCAAGGGCTAAGTCGACAGCGGCGCTGTCGGGGAGCCTGAATTCCCAAAACTCAATGCCAGTCCCCGGACTGGCATTGTTGTATGAGCCGAAAAATCATGACCGAACCTGCGCCGCTTTCCCGTCCGCACCTTCGACGCATGTTGCGCAAGGCCCGCCGCGCCCTCACGCCGAGCGAGCAGCGCCAGGCCGCCCTCGGCCTGTATCGGCAACTGGCACAGCACCCGCTGTTTCGCCGGGCCAAACATATTTCCTTATATCTACCGACGGACGGTGAAATCGATCCGCGCTTGCTGCTGCGTGCCGCCCAGCGCCGAGGCAAGGCTACTTACCTGCCGGTGCTGAGTGCCTGGCCGCGGACCAAGATGGTGTTCCAGCGCGTGCGGCCTGGAGAAACGCTGCGGCCCAATCGCTTTCGCATCCTGGAACCACGGGTCAATGCCAAGCGCCAGCGCAAGGTCTGGGCGCTGGACCTGGTGCTGCTGCCGCTGGTGGGATTCGATGATGCCGGCGGCCGCCTGGGCATGGGCGGCGGTTTCTACGACCGCAGCCTGGCCTACCTTGCCCGCCGCCAAAGCTGGCGCAAGCCGACGCTGCTGGGGCTGGCCCATGAATGTCAGAAGGTCGATCGATTGGCGCAGGCCAGTTGGGATGTGCCATTGGCCGGCACCGTCACAGACAGGAAGTGGTATATCGCGCAGGCGCCACTGGAGTCAGCGGCGCCTTGAAGCCGTATCAGCGCTTGAACGGTTGTTGCTGTTGAGTCAATTCAACGGGTGCATCGGTCTTGTTCGACCACAGGCTTTGCGCATACCCGGTGGTCACGACGCCCAGACCAAACAAAATCACCAAAATCCATAGTAAATCCGGTTTACGTTGCATCGATTGCCCCCCTTCAGGCACCTCGTACACGATGACAACAACGTTCCAAAGTAGTCCGTTGCAGCTGCGTCAAGCTTAAAATCCCGGCATTCTGCGATAACGTGAACCAACACGCAAACCTTGACGCCAACCGACTGTCGGTTTGTCATCAAATTGCCTGACAACTTGCCCACTGCCTTTTTCAGGAGCGCAAAAATGGCCTATTGGCTGATGAAATCCGAGCCCGACGAACTCTCCATCCAAGGCCTGGAAAAGCTCGGTGAAGCGCGCTGGGATGGCGTGCGCAATTACCAGGCGCGCAACTTTTTGCGGGCAATGGCCGAGGGCGATGAATTTTTCTTCTACCATTCCAGCTGCCCCGAGCCGGGCATTGCCGGCATAGGCAAGATCGTCAAGACGGCCTACCCCGATCCGACCGCATTGGAGCCTGAAGGCCACTATTTCGACGCCAAGGCCACATCCGACAAAAATCCGTGGAGTGCAATCGACGTTTCCCATGTCCAGACCTTCCCCAAGGTACTGAGCCTCGGCTACCTGAAGCAGCAAACCGCCCTCGCCGAGTTGCCTTTGGTACAAAAAGGCAGCCGGCTGTCGGTCATGCCAGTCACCGCCGAGCAATGGGCAGCCGTCCTGGCGCTGTGTTGAATACCCGCGCGGTGCACAACCGATCCCGACACACCCGGACTTATACCTGTCCGAATAGCTAGTCGTCGTGCGGGGCACGCTTTGGCAGAATCACGGCTTTGCCCACTCCGCAAGGAGACCAGCGTGTCCCTGCCCACCCACACCTACAAGCCCGCCATCGATGGCTTGCGCGCCATCGCCGTCCTCGGCGTCATCATTTTCCACCTCGATTTCATCGACCTGCTGCCAGGCGGCTTTACCGGCGTCGACCTGTTCTTCGTGATCTCCGGGTATGTGATCAGCCAGTCGCTGTGGGAACGTCGCAACCTGACCTTCGGCCGCTACCTAAAAGATTTTTACCGGCGGCGCCTGCTACGCATCATGCCCGCGTTGCTGACGGTGCTCTGCGTCAGCTTCATTGCATCAGCGATGTTCATGCCGCAATTCTGGCTCAGCGAACTCATACACAGCACCGGCATCGCGGCCTTTTTTGGCCTGAGCAACGTTGTGCTGGCCTGGAACACCGACACGTACTTTTCACCCAGCACCGAACTCAACCCCTACTTGCACACCTGGTCTCTGGGGGTCGAAGAGCAGTTTTATGTGATATTCCCGGCGCTGTTCTACCTTTGGCTGCGTTATCGACGCCACACGCCCATTGCCTGGGTGGCATTGCCGTTGATGGCCGTTGTTTCGTTGATCGTCGGCGCATGGCAGGTCGAAGCTGCGCCGCTGTCGGCGTTCTACCTGCTGCCGGGGCGCTTCTGGGAGCTGGCGGTCGGCGCGATCCTGTTTCAACTGATCGGCACGCGGGCCGTGACACCTCACCTCTGTCGCCTGGCGCCCACACTGCTGGCGATCGGCCTGGGCCTGGTTGTGACCGGCTTTCTGTTCGCCGACCCCAGCCGGTTCCCCTTTCCATGGGCTGTGGTCACCGTAGCAGGCGCGGTGGCCATGATTGCCGGGACAGTGCTACGCGCCGACAGCCCGCCAAGCGCAGTGCAGCGCGTGCTGCAAAACCCGCTGGCGGCCTATGTCGGCCGCCTGTCCTATTCGCTGTATTTGTGGCACTGGCCGGTCGCGGTATTCCTGCGCTGGACCACCGGCCTGGAGTGGCTGGTTGTGCAGCTGCTCTACCCGCTGCTGGTCATTGCCCTGGCCGCAGCCTCCTATCACTGGATCGAAACACCGATCCGTAGCGGACAATCGATGGTTCAGCGCAATGCGTGGCTGACCTTCGTAACCGGCGCGATGGCGACAACGCTGCTATGGCTGAGTGCGCTGTGGGTAACGCAGAACACGTCGACGCTGTCACTCAGCCAGACCCGCGATACTTACACCTGGTACGCCTACAGGCATTACCCCCAGGAAGATATCGACACCCTCGACGACCCGAGCCTGCAGGGGCGCCAACTGTTCGTCATCGGCGACTCGCATACGGCGGCCTACCGCACGCTGCTCAAGCTGGTATCGCTGAGGCTGGGCATCCAGGTGGTGGAATATGAAGAGGGCGGTTGCAGTGTGGTCAGCCTTATCGGCCCCGATCCGGCAAGGTGTGCGAACACCCGAGAGGCGCAGCTCAAGCAAATCGAGGAGCAGGCCAAACCGGGGGATATCGTCTTCCTCGCCTCGTTGCGGATGCCTGAACTGAACGGTCGTGAGTGGCGCAACGGCGAGGCGGCGACCGTCGATGAGGCGCTGAGCGAGTTGACCGCAGACAACCTGAGCGCCGCGAGGTCCGCCGCAGACACGCTGTTGAGCCGCTTGCAAGGCGCGCAGCTCAACGTCCTGATCGATGCGCCAAAGCCGGTATTCAAGGCTGCGCCCAACCGTTGCTCGGACTGGTTCAACCGCATGAACCCGGTCTGCGCACCCGGCCTGACGATGGCGCGCGACCAGCTGGAAAGGTTGCGCGCCCCGCAGATGCAACTGCTGCAACAACTGCAGGCGGACTATCCCGCCCTGTATGCCTGGGACCCGCTGCCCCTGCTGTGCCCGGGCCCGACCTGCTCGGCCTATGACGAAAGCGCCAAGCCGCTGTTTTTCGACACCAACCACCTCAGTGGCCATGGCAACCGCGTGCTGGAGCCGTCCTTCACGGCGGCACTGCTGAAGATCTGGGGAGTGACGCCGCCGCTTACTGAATGATCAGGTTGTTGAACAACAGGTCCTCGACCACCGGTTTACCCGTTTCGTCATTCATCAATTGCTGCGTTTGCTTCAGCGCTTCCTGGCGCAGCTTTTCCTTGCCCTCGACAGTGCTCATGGCCTCATTGGTCTGCTGAGTAAACAGCGCCACCAACTGGTTACGAATCAACGGGTCATTGGCTTTGACCAGCTTCGCCGCTTCCTCGCCGGTCACGCGCAGGGCGATATCGGCCTTGAACACCTTGAGTTTCGCCGTGCCATCCAGGCCATAGTTACCCACGAACGGCGGGCTCAGGCTGATATAGCTGACCTTCGGCGCCTCGCCTTCTTTGGCTTCTTCGGCCTGGGCTGCCATCGGCAAGGTCAGGGCCAGCATCAACAGGATCCACGCTTTCACAGTTCATTCCTCGAATTCGGTTGCCGGGTAGCATAACGCTAGCAAGGCAGAGCACAAGCTTATGGCGACTTATCAGGCCCGGGCATGCTCGTTGACCCGCGGGCGTACCCTCCTACACTTATCGGCCACGACACCAAAAGGAATAGCCCGATGAAAGCAGTGCTGTGCAAAGCCTTCGGCCCCGCCGAAACCCTGGTGCTGGAAGAGATCGCCAGCCCTGCGATCAAGAAGAACGAAATTTTGCTGGACGTGCATGCCGCCGGGGTGAATTTTCCGGACACGCTGATCATCGAGGGCAAATACCAGTTCAAGCCGCCCTTTCCATTTTCGCCGGGTGGCGAAGCAGCGGGCGTGGTCAGCGAAGTGGGGGAAAAGGTCAGCCACCTCAAAGTCGGTGACCGGGTCATGGCGCTCACCGGCTGGGGCAGCTTTGCCGAGCAGGTCGCGGTGCCGGGCTACAACGTGCTGCCGATTCCGCCAAGCATGGACTTCAACATCGCCGCCGCCTTCAGCATGACCTACGGCACCTCGATGCACGCGCTGAAACAACGGGCCCACCTGCAACCCGGCGAAACCCTGCTGGTACTCGGCGCCTCCGGCGGCGTGGGCCTGGCCGCCGTGGAAATCGGCAAGGCCATGGGCGCCCGCGTGATCGCCGCCGCCAGCAGCGCCGAGAAACTCGCCGTGGCCAAGGCCGCCGGTGCCGATGAGCTGATCAACTACAGCGAAACCAGCCTCAAGGATGAGATCAAGCGGCTCACCGACGGCAACGGTGCCGATGTAATCTACGACCCGGTCGGCGGTGACCTGTTTGACCAGGCCGTGCGCGCCATCGCGTGGAATGGCCGCTTGCTGGTGGTGGGTTTTGCCAGCGGGCGCATTCCCGAGCTGCCGGTGAACCTGGCGCTGCTCAAGGGCGCAGCCGTGGTCGGGGTGTTCTGGGGCTCATTTGCCCAGCGCCAGCCGCAGGACAATGCGGCCAACTTCCAGCAACTGTTCACTTGGTATGGTGAAGGCAAACTCAAGCCGCTGGTGTCGCAGGTGTATCCGCTGGAACAGGCCGCACAGGCTATTAACGATCTGGGGCAGCGCAAGGCAGTCGGCAAGGTCGTCGTCCAGACCCGCTGAGAGTCACTTGAAATGCAATCAATGTGGGAGCAAGCCCCCTCCCACATTTGATCTCCAGCAGTCCTAAAATCGATAACGACCACCACTTATCCATTCGCGACATGTTCATAAAAGAACATACATTTGCCAGCTTTTCCTGTGTTTGCGCTTAAGAGGCGATGCTATTTTCGGTAACGAAACTGTAACATTCGCATCCGCAGTCAAAACAAGAAATCTGGAGCTCTTGAATGTTTGCTTTCTTTCGTCCTGCCGCGCACCAGGCGCCCCTGCCTGAAGAAAAAATAGACAGTACCTACCGACGACTGCGCTGGCAGATCTTCGCCGGTATTTTCTTCGGTTACGCCGGGTACTACCTGCTGCGCAAGAACTTCTCCCTGGCCATGCCCTACTTGATCGACGAGGGTTATACCCGGGGCCAACTGGGCCTGGCGATGTCGGCGATCGCGATTGCCTATGGGCTGTCCAAGTTCCTCATGGGCCTGGTGTCCGACCGCTCCAACCCACGTTACTTCCTGCCCTTCGGCCTGCTGGTGTCAGCGGGCGTGATGTTCATTTTCGGTTTCGCGCCCTGGGCCACATCCAGCGTGACCATGATGTTCATTTTGCTGTTCATCAACGGCTGGGCCCAAGGCATGGGCTGGCCGCCAAGTGGACGCACCATGGTGCACTGGTGGTCGCAGAAAGAACGCGGCGGCGTGGTGTCGGTATGGAACGTGGCGCACAACGTCGGCGGCGGCCTGATCGGCCCGCTGTTCCTGTTGGGCATGGCCTGGTTCAACGACTGGCATGCAGCGTTCTATGTACCGGCCACCGTGGCCCTGCTGGTGGCGGCGTTTGCCTTCATCACCATGCGCGACACCCCGCAATCGGTGGGCCTGCCGCCGATTGAAAAGTACAAGAACGACTACCCGGAAGGCTACGACGCCAGCCACGAAGAGGAATTCAGCGCCAAGGAAATCTTCGTCAAGTACGTGCTGCGCAACAAGATGCTGTGGTACATCGCTTTCGCCAACGTCTTCGTCTACCTGCTGCGCTACGGTGTACTGGACTGGGCACCGACCTATCTCAAGGAAGCCAAGCACTTCACGGTGGACAAGTCGTCGTGGGCATACTTCTTCTATGAGTGGGCGGGCATTCCGGGCACGCTGTTGTGCGGCTGGATGTCGGACAAAATCTTCCGTGGCAACCGCGGCCTGACCGGCATCGTGTTCATGGCGCTGGTCACCGTGGCGACCCTGGTGTACTGGCTCAACCCGCCGGGCAACCCGATGGTCGATATGATCGCGCTGTTCTCCATCGGCTTCCTGATCTACGGCCCGGTGATGCTGATCGGCCTGCAGGCACTGGAGCTGGCACCGAAGAAAGCCGCCGGTACGGCTGCGGGCTTCACCGGCCTGTTCGGTTACCTGGGTGGCTCGGTGGCGGCAAGCGCGGCCATGGGCTACACCGTGGACCATTTCGGCTGGGACGGCGGTTTCGTGCTGTTGATCGGCGCGTGCCTGCTGGCGATCGCGTTCTTGATCCCAACGCTGTGGCACACCAACAGTGTCAGCTCGGCGCGTTAACCGCCTGCGCAGTCCTTTGCACAACGCTTGAGCCGCGCCTCCAGATTCTTGTCTGGCATGGCGTGGCTACGCAGGGCGTTTACGGTCTGCTCGACATAATCGCGAGTGGTGCCGTAACGCCCGCAAGCGCTCTGCAGCACATGGTTGAGCACGATATCGGGCAGATTGCCGGCGTAGCTGGGCAAATGCCGCTCCAATACAAACCCCAGCGCCTGTACCTGACTGCCATCCTCCAGACGGCAACTGAGCCAGTGAGGCTTGTAGGAAGGATAAGGCATCTCGCGCTGCCACAAGGCGTAGAGCGAGGCTTCGAGTTGGTCTTCCGGCAAGCGGTAGGCAAAACCGCTGCAAGAGCCGCCCCGATCCAGGCCGAATACCAGCCCTGGTAATTCCGGCGTCCCCCGATGTTCGTGAGACCACAGATACAGGCCACGGTGATAACCATGCACCCGAGCCCGCACCCGCTCGGTCGACGAACACTCAGGGCGCCAGATCAGCGAGCCGTACGCAAATAGCCAGACCGGCCCACCCTTGTGCCGCCCCATGGTGGCCTGCATCGAACTCATTAATTGTTCGTGAGTGAGTTGCGGCCCCAGATCGAGCCGCGGAGGGTAAGCCAACTGCAGAAGATCGGATTCTATAGCGGTCATGGCGAAAAGCGCTGTGCCTCCTATGTGTTACTTGGTGTAAACAACTTTAACCCAATACCCTGGGGTGGCAATAAGCTGCCCGTCGCGGGTATAGCTTAAGGACATTTACCCAAGACAATAAATACCGTAACCGCATAAGTACGGATATAAGCCCAACGGTCATTCGTCAGGATTGCGACTGCCAATTCCGCTACCTTCAGCCCCGGTTCAGCCTGGGAACGCGCCAAGCCGTCAAAATAGCGCGCACATCACGACCCACCTAGCCGCCCATCACAACGACTATCGAGGTCGCACCCATGAAAAATTTTCGACTGCCTGGCCTGTTATTCCTGGCCCAGGCCACGACCGCACTGGCTGGCGAAACGCGCGTCGACAACGATGACAAGGGCTTCTGGTACGCACAGACCAGCGTCTACACGCGGCACTTCGCGCCGGACCCGGACCACAACAATAACCAGGACCTGATCGGCCTGGAGCGCAATCAAGCCTCGGGGTTCGTATACGGCGCAGCGACATTTCGCAATTCGTTCAGCCAGCGCTCGTACTACGCCTATGCAGGCAAGCGCTATGACATGACGGACTATCCGGTGTACCTGAAGCTGACCGGCGGAGCGATCCAGGGCTATCGCGGCAAGTACCGCGACAAAATCCCATTGAACCGTTTCGGCGTGGCGCCGGTGATCATTCCGTCGATGGGCACCCATTACGGGCCGGTGGCAGCGGAATTGGTGCTGCTGGGGTTCAATGCGGCGATGGTGACAACTGGCGTGCGTTTCTAAACGGGCACCGAGCAGGCTTGTTGTGGTGAGCGGTTTTGTTGTGTTGAGCGGGCTTGCCCCGCGCCGGGGCGCGAAGCGGCCCCAAACCAGGCTGCGCGGTGTACCTGAAAGAGTCCAGTGGCTTTATTGGGCTGCTTCGCCGCCCCGCGCGGGGCAAGCCCGCTCACTACAACAGCCGGCAGTCATTGACGCGGGGCGTAGGCGAATACGTCGGCACGCATCTGGTGCGCATCCATGCCGGCGTCGACCAGCGCATCCAGGGTGCCGTAGATCATCGCCGGTGAACCGCTGGCATAGACATGCACACCCTTGAGGTCGGTAATGTCTTCACACACCGCTTCATGCAATAAGCCACAGCGTCCTTCCCAGCCGCACAAGTCGCTGACCACTTTGTGCAGGAACAGGTTGGGCAGTCGCTGCCATTGTTCCCAGTGTTCGATCTGATAGAAATCTTCCGGGCGACGCACGCCCCAGTACAGATGCACCGGGTGTTTGAAGCCGGAGGCGCGGCAATGTTCGATCAGACTGTGCATCTGCGCCATACCCGTGCCGGCCGCGATCAACACCAGCGGGCCGTCCGGCAGCTCGGCCAGGTGAGTATCGCCAAATGGCAACTCGATACGGGCCATCCGGTTACGTTGCAGCTGCTCCAGCAAGTTGCGCGCACTGTCTTCGCGAGCCAGTACATGCAGTTCCAGCTCGCGCCCGGCATGGGGTGCCGAGGCCAGGGAAAATGCCGACTTCTCGCCGTTTTCCCGTTCGATCATCAGGTACTGCCCGGCGTGGTAGCGCACGGCCTTGCCGGCAGGAGCCCGCAGGCGCACGCGCCACACATCGCCACCGACCTCCACGCACTCACTCAATTGGCACGACAACTTGCGCAACGGCAATTCTCCCGGCGCCAACACGCCATCCCACAGCACGATGCAATCTTCCAGCGGCTCGGCGATGCAGGTGTAGAACTCACCGTGGTCACGCACTTCGCCGGCTTGTTGCACACGGCCTTCCACCAGCAGCGCCGCGCACACGTGGCATACACCGTTGCGACAAGCCTGCGGGCACTCGTAGCCCAGGCGGCGCGCACCTTCGAGGATTCGCTCGCCAAGAGCCAGCTCCAGCACAGCGCCGGAAGGTTGCAGGGTTACACGCATCAATCTATTCCCAATTCTTTCCAGATCGCATCGACGCGCGCGGTCACGGCTTCATCCTTGACGATCACCCGGCCCCACTCGCGGGTAGTTTCACCCGGCCATTTGTGGGTGGCGTCCAGGCCCATCTTCGAACCCAGGCCCGATACCGGCGACGCGAAGTCGAGGTAGTCGATCGGCGTGTTGTCGATCATCACCGTGTCGCGCTTGGGGTCCATGCGCGTGGTGATGGCCCAGATCACGTCGTTCCAGTCGCGGGCATTGATGTCGTCGTCAGTGACAATAACGAACTTGGTGTACATGAACTGTCGCAAAAACGACCACACACCGAGCATTACCCGCTTGGCATGGCCGGGGTACGACTTCTTCATCGTCACGATGGCCATGCGATACGAGCAGCCTTCAGGCGGCAGGTAGAAGTCGGTGATTTCCGGGAATTGCTTCTGCAGGATCGGCACGAACACTTCGTTGAGCGCCACGCCGAGAATGGCCGGCTCATCCGGCGGACGGCCGGTATAGGTGCTGTGGTAGATCGGTTTGATGCGGTGGGTGATGCGCTCGACGGTGAACACCGGGAAGCTGTCGACTTCGTTGTAGTAGCCGGTGTGATCGCCGTAGGGGCCTTCATCGGCCATTTCGCCCGGGTGAATCACACCTTCGAGGATAATTTCCGCAGTGGCCGGTACTTGCAGGTCGTTGCCACGGCATTTCACCAGCTCGGTACGGTTACCGCGCAACAGGCCGGCGAAAGCGTATTCGGACAGGCTGTCGGGCACCGGCGTCACGGCGCCGAGGATGGTAGCCGGGTCAGCGCCCAGGGCAACGGAGACCGGGAACGGTTTGCCGGGGTGCTTTTCACACCACTCCCGGAAGTCGAGGGCGCCGCCACGATGGCTCAGCCAGCGCATGATCACCTTGTTGCGGCCGATCACTTGCTGGCGGTAGATACCCAGGTTCTGGCGGTCCTTGTTCGGACCCTTGGTGACGGTCAGGCCCCAGGTGATCAGTGGGCCGACATCGCCGGGCCAGCAGGTCTGCACCGGGAGCATGGCCAGGTCGACGTCGTCGCCTTCGATGACCACTTCCTGGCACACCGCGTCCTTGACCACCTTGGGGGCCATGGCAATGATCTTGCGGAAGATCGGCAGCTTGGACCAGGCGTCCTTCAGCCCCTTGGGCGGCTCGGGCTCCTTGAGGAAGGCCAGCAGCTTGCCGATCTCGCGCAGTTCGCTGACCGACTCGGCGCCCATGCCAAAGGCCACGCGCTCGGGCGTGCCGAACAAGTTGCCGAGCACCGGAATGTCAAAGCCGGTCGGGTTCTCGAACAGCAGCGCCGGGCCCTTGTTGCGCAGGGTACGGTCGCAAATCTCAGTCATTTCCAGCACCGGGGAAATCGGCATCTGGATACGTTTCAACTCTCCGCGCTGCTCAAGTTGCTGCACGAAATCCCGAAGATCCTTGAATTTCATTAACCATGCCACCCGTAAAATAGGCGTACATCCTACCTGCTCTGAGGGCGGCTGGCAGCCCTATCGGCGGCGCAATTGCCGGCCAGGTGTCGTTAAAACCCCAGATCGCAAAAAAAATGGCGCCCCTGGGGGCGCCATTCTTTCGGACCTGAAACGCAGTATTACTTGCGCTTCATCGACAAGAAGAACTCGTCGTTGGTCTTGGTGGTTTTCAGCTTGTCGATCAGGAACTCGATGGCGGCGACTTCGTCCATCGGGTGCAGCAGCTTGCGCAGGATCCACATGCGCTGCAGTTCGTCGTCGGCGGTCAGCAACTCTTCGCGGCGCGTGCCGGAACGGTTGATGTTGATCGCCGGGAACACGCGTTTTTCCGCGATACGACGGTCCAGAGGCAGTTCCATGTTGCCGGTACCCTTGAACTCTTCGTAGATCACTTCGTCCATCTTCGAGCCGGTTTCAACCAGCGCGGTGGCGATAATGGTCAGCGAGCCGCCTTCTTCGATGTTACGCGCGGCGCCGAAGAAACGTTTCGGTTTCTCCAGGGCGTGGGCATCGACACCACCGGTCAGTACCTTGCCGGAGCTCGGGATCACGGTGTTGTAGGCACGGGCCAGACGGGTGATGGAATCGAGCAGGATCACCACGTCCTTCTTGTGTTCGACCAGGCGCTTGGCCTTCTCGATCACCATTTCGGCAACCTGCACGTGGCGGGTTGGCGGCTCATCGAACGTCGAGGCAACCACTTCGCCGCGCACGGTGCGCTGCATTTCGGTCACTTCTTCCGGACGCTCATCGATCAGTAGCACGATCAGGTGAACTTCAGGGTTGTTACGCGCGATGTTCGCTGCAATGTTCTGCAGCATGATGGTCTTACCGGCTTTCGGCGGTGCGACGATCAGGCCACGCTGGCCTTTACCGATCGGGGCGCACAGGTCAATCACACGGCCGGTCAGGTCTTCGGTGGAACCGTTACCGGCTTCCATCTTCATGCGCACGGTCGGGAACAGCGGGGTCAGGTTCTCGAAGAGAATCTTGTTTTTCGCGTTCTCGGGACGATCGAAGTTGATCGTGTCGACCTTGAGCAGGGCAAAATAACGCTCGCCTTCCTTCGGAGGGCGAATCTTGCCAACGATGGTGTCACCGGTGCGCAAGTTGAAGCGACGGATCTGGCTTGGCGAGACATAGATATCGTCTGGGCCGGCGAGATAGGAAGCGTCTGCGGAGCGGAGAAAGCCGAAGCCGTCCTGGAGAATCTCCAGCACGCCATCACCGGAGATTTCCTCGCCGCTTTTCGCGTGCTTCTTGAGCAGGGAGAAAATCACGTCCTGCTTGCGCGAACGGGCCATATTTTCTATGCCCATTTCTTCGGCCAGTTGGAGCAGGTCGGTAATCGGCTTTTGCTTGAGTTCAGTCAGATTCATATAGGAATGACGTAATCATTTATGGAGGGGGGAAATTAAGCTTTTGGCTTAATGAGGCCGCGCCGCGGAGAAGGCGACAGGATCGCGTACTAATCGAAAAGGAATGCGTCGGCGACGGCTTGCAGGGGGCAGTGGAGAAACCAGTGCGGGGCCGAATGTACCACCTGAGTTTCGGAGCGTCTAGCCCTGCTTTACGAAAAAGCCCCGCGATTTTCGGGGCTTTTTTGACGACGTTTAGATGTTGGCGTCGAGGAAAGCTTGCAGCTGGGACTTCGACAGCGCGCCCACTTTAGTGGCTTCGACGTTGCCGTTCTTGAACAGCATCAGCGTAGGAATACCACGCACGCCGTGCTTGGCCGGGGTTTCCTGGTTGTCGTCGATGTTCAGCTTGGCGATGGTCAGCTTGCCTTCGTAGGTGGTTGCAATGTCGTCCAGGACCGGAGCGATCATTTTGCAAGGGCCGCACCATTCAGCCCAGTAATCAACCAGCACCGGGCCAGTAGCCTTGAGTACTTCGGCCTCAAAGGTCGCGTCGGTGACGTGCTTGATAAGATCGTTGCTCATGGATGTCTCCGGATTGTAAGCAAAAAAAACGTTGCCCATCATAGCCGCCCTTCCCCCGTTCAGGAAGCCGCCTCTGATTGAGTCTTGCTATGGTGGTGCATGAGTTTGGATATGGCCCGATCAGGGTGTCACCGGAGTCACAAAGGCAATACCGGTGCGCAATGCCGCATTACGTACATGTTCCTGCATGGTTTTCTGCGCTGGCGCACTGGCGCGTCGAGCGAGGGCGCGCAGGATTTTGCGATGTTCCTGCCAGGTTTCCATGGCCCGCTCCGGCCGGATGAACGGTAGTTTCTGACTCTCCAGGAATACCTGCGCGCTGGCACTCAGGATGCTGGCCATCGCCTGATTGCCGCTGGCCAGCAGGATGCGCTGGTGGAATTCGAAGTCCAGCCGTGCGGCCGCGTCAAAGTCGCCGGCCTTGAGTACCTTGCGCATCGCCTCGACGTTATCTTCCAGGCTGTCCAGCTCATCAATCGTCAATGTCACCGCCGCCAGCCCAGCCGCAAACCCCTCCAGGGCGTAACGCAACTGGAAAATATCCAGTGGCGTGGCCTGTGCCGCGAAAGGCCAGGCAAACCCCGGAGACTCATCCGCGGCTTGCACGAACACGCCTTTGCCCGGCTGCACGCTGACCACCCCCAAGGCACTGAGAGACGACAATGCCTCGCGCAATGACGCCCGACTCACGCCCAACTGCAGGGCCAGGTCGCGCTGGGACGGCAGCGCATCGCCCGGCCCGAAGCCCTGCTCCTTGATCAGTTTACGGATGGCCTGCAGGGCCGCCTCCGGTACGGCTTGGGCGATGGAATTCATAAAAAAACTCGAGGTTCCAGACAACTGAGCGGCTAGTTGTAAAGCTATTCGCGGCTGGCGGCAAGCCACGCCCCAAAGGGGCTCGCGGGGTTTTGCCAGCGCTCGAAAAGGGTGCGAAAAGCGCAGGCACTGTTCAGACCAGTAAGACCAGCGCACCCCAACAAATCCCGGCCCTGCAGAGGATCGCGAAGGGGCTGGCATGGGCTGTGCACTGAGCAAATCCAGAAATTCCTTCGCCCTTCTCGGAGAGTTGCCATGACCAAGCGCTACAGCGCCCTGCTTACCGCCCTGTTCGCCAGCCTGATGTTGAGCCAGGCTCCCGCCCAGGCCAACGGTCTGGACGATATCGTTGCCCGCGGCACCCTCAAGGTCGCCGTGCCCCAGGACTTCCCGCCGTTCGGCTCGGTCGGCCCCGACATGAAACCCCGTGGCCTGGACATCGACACGGCCAAGCTGCTGGCCGACCAGCTGAAGGTCAAACTGGAGCTTACCCCTGTCAACAGCACCAACCGCATCCCGTTCCTTACCACCGGCAAGGTCGACCTGGTGATCTCCAGCCTGGGCAAGAACCCGGAGCGGGAAAAAGTCATCGATTTTTCCAAGGCCTACGCCCCCTTCTACCTGGCCGTGTTCGGCCCGCCTGACGCCGCCATCAGCAGCACTGACGACCTCAAGGGCAAGACCATCAGCGTGACCCGTGGCGCCATCGAAGACATCGAGTTGACCGCCGTGGCGCCCAAGGAAGCCACCATCAAGCGCTTCGAAGACAACAACTCGACCATCGCCGCCTACCTGGCCGGCCAGGTCGACCTGATCGCCAGCGGCAACGTGGTGATGGTCGCGATCAGTGAGCGCAACCCTAAACGCGTACCGGCGCTGAAGGTGAAGCTCAAGGACTCTCCGGTGTACGTGGGCGTGAACAAAAACGAGCCGGCATTGCTGGAGAAGGTCAACCAGATCCTGGTCGCGGCCAAGGCCGATGGCAGCCTGGAAAAGAACGCGATGCAATGGCTGAAAGAGCCGCTGCCCAAGGATCTTTGACAGGACGGAGTTGACTCATGGCGTATCAATTTGACTTTGTGCCGGTGCTGGCCAATACCGACCTGCTACTGCGCGGTGCGTTGTTCACCCTTGAGCTGACGGCCATCGGCGCGATCCTGGGGGTGGCCGTAGGCACCGTCGGTGCGGTGGTGCGGGCGTGGAAGATCCAGCCGTTCGCCTGGTTCTTCGGCGTGTATGTCGAGTTGATCCGCAACACGCCGTTTCTGGTGCAGCTGTTTTTCATCTTCTTCGGCCTGCCGTCCCTGGGGCTGAAGATCACCGAGTGGCAAGCCGCCGTATTGGCGATGGTGATCAACCTGGGCGCCTACTCCACCGAAATCATCCGCGCCGGCATCCAGGCCATCCCGCGCGGGCAACTGGAAGCCGCCGCCGCGCTGGCAATGACACGCTTCGAAGCGTTTCGCCATGTGGTGCTGCTGCCGGCGCTGGGCAAGGTGTGGCCGGCCCTGAGCAGCCAGATCATCATCGTGATGCTCGGTTCGGCGGTGTGCTCGCAGATCGCCACCGAGGAGCTGAGCTTTGCCGCCAATTTTATCCAGTCGCGCAACTTCCGCGCGTTTGAAACCTATGCCCTGACCACCCTGGTGTACCTGTGCATGGCGTTGATGATTCGCCAGTTGCTCAACTGGATCGGCCGCCGCTTTGTGATGAGGAACAGCCGATGAGTGATTTTTCCTTCTGGGACATCGTGCGCAACCTGCTCACCGGCCTGCAATGGACCTTGTTGTTGTCGGTGGTGGCGTTTGTCGGTGGCGGCCTGATCGGCCTGCTGGTGATGACGATGCGCATCAGCCGCAAAGCCTTTGCGCGCAATGTTGCGCGCACCTACATCGAACTGTTCCAGGGCACACCGCTGTTGATGCAATTATTCCTGGTGTTTTTCGGCGTCGCCTTGCTGGGAGTGGATATTTCGCCCTGGCTGGCGGCAGCGATAGCCCTGACGCTGTTTACCAGCGCCTATCTCGCCGAAATCTGGCGCGGCTGTGTCGACTCCATCGCCCACGGACAGTGGGAAGCGTCCGCCAGCCTGGCCCTTAACCCGCTTGAGCAGTTGCGCTATGTGATCCTGCCCCAGGCGCTGCGCATTGCCGTCGCGCCAACGGTGGGGTTCTCGGTGCAAGTGGTCAAAGGCACCGCCGTGACCTCGATCATCGGCTTCACCGAGCTGACCAAAACCGGCGGCATGCTCGCCAACGCGACCTTCGAGCCCTTCATGGTCTATGGCCTGGTGGCCCTCGGTTACTTCCTGCTTTGTTATCCCTTGTCCCTCAGTGCGCGCTACCTGGAAAGGAGACTGCATGCCTCTGCTTAGAATTACCGCCCTGCATAAGTACTACGGCGATCATCACGTACTCAAAGGCATCGACCTGACGGTTGAAGAAGGCCAGGTGGTGGCGATCATCGGCCGCAGCGGCTCGGGCAAGTCCACCTTGCTGCGTACCCTCAATGGCCTGGAGTCGATCAACGATGGCGTGATCGAAGTCGACGGCGAGTACCTCGACGCCGCCCGCGCCGACCTGCGCACTTTGCGGCAGAAAGTCGGCATGGTGTTCCAGCAGTTCAACCTGTTCCCGCACCTGACCGTGGGCGAAAACGTCATGCTCGCGCCGCAGGTGGTGCAGAAAGTACCCAAGGCCAAGGCCGCCCAATTGGCCAGGCAGATGCTGGAACGCGTTGGGCTGGGCGAGAAATTCGACGCCTTCCCCGATCGATTGTCCGGAGGCCAGCAACAAAGGGTCGCCATCGCTCGCGCCCTGGCCATGTCGCCCAAGGTGCTGCTGTGCGACGAAATCACCTCCGCCCTCGATCCGGAACTGGTCAATGAAGTGCTCAGCGTGGTGCGCCAACTGGCCAAGGACGGCATGACCCTGATCATGGTGACCCATGAGATGCGCTTCGCCCGTGAAGTCGGCGACAAGCTGGTGTTCATGCACCAGGGCAAGGTGCATGAAGTGGGCGACCCCAAGGTGCTATTCGCCAACCCGCAAACCCCGGAGCTCGCCAACTTCATCGGCTCCGTGGAACAGCCGGACTGACCAGCTCGAAACGGCCCTGCCCCTGCAGCTCCGTTTGACTGCGTACCTGCAGGGCATCTGCAAGCAGGTCGGTGTCAATATCGACCTGAGCCGTCAGACGCGTCCCGGCCACTCGGGCCACCAGGACCTGGCCCGGCAACAGCAGGCCGACGCTGCGTTCACCGGGCAGGTGCGCCGTCTCCCATTCGACGGCACGCCCATCCACCTGGGCATGCTTGAGGCTCACACGGAAACGTCCCTGAGGGCCGAACCGAAAACCCTGCCCATCGACGGCACCGACAAACCGCAGCGCCATTGCCGAAGGCTCAACGCACAGCACGCTCAGGCTCAAGGTGCGTGTACCGAGCACCACGCTGGCGCCCCGCCCCGAAGCCTCACTGCGAATGACGCCATAGTCGACGCGCGGTTGACTCAGCGACAACCGGCAATTTTCAGCCTGGACACCCTGGGCCGGCAGCGCCGCGCAGACCAGCACGAAAACCATGCGTTTAAGCTTAGCGGCCATGGCACACCGCCGTTGCTGTCTCATAGAACTTGTCATGGTCAGGCTGATCCTCAAGGACAACGCTTGGCCGGCAAAAAGCCGAATCGGGCAAGGAAACCCGCAGGTCTTGCGTGTCATCCATGTCGTTCAGAAAAATCATGCCCTCCCCCACCACACTGGTCAGGAAGCGGTTGTTTTTGCCAAACACCGAGGCGCCCTGAGGCAGCGGCCGGCCCTGCTCATCCCTGGCGGAGATCAACACTCGACGCACTTTCACCACCTCGAATGCCAGGGTATTGACCGACCCACGGCCCGCGGCGAGCACCTGGGTGCCATTCTTCAGGTCGACGCGCTTGGGCAGCGACCGGGTTTGCACTTCGATGCGGCTGTTGGTGTACGCCGGCAAGCCTGGGATGACGGCCTGGCCGCTGAAGTCGGTCCACACCGGGCCTTGCGGGGTATCGATTCGCGCGGAACCGATGTCGCCCACCGAGACGATGCCGAAGGTGTCCTGCACGGTATGAGGCGAAAAGGTCAACCCGCCCTGGTGAGCCACGACGCCGCCTTGCAACTGTCCCGTATAGGTCGTACCCAGCGGATCACGGTTCACCCCCATGCCGATGCGGGTATAACGCGGCATCAGGTCCAACTGGCCATTTATCGATTGCTCCCGGGCACTGATATCGCGCTCGACACCCACCTCGTACGCCACAGACTCATTGACCCGTTCACTGAGCGCGCTGCCTGCACGGGATTGCCCCCCACGACGGCTGATAGAGCTGCGCACACGACGATCGCCCCCCAGGGGCACGCTGACCTGAAGCCGCACGGACAGGTCATTGCCCGACGCCGCATCGCGCCGGCGGCCGTCATCCCTGGCGTCACGGCGCGCCTGAGTTCCTCCGACCTGCGAGTCAGCGATCAACGTGACATCGGCGTACCTGAACGAGCGGTTCCACGACGCAAACAGGTGTTCGGCCGTTTGCCCGTCAAATTGGGAACTGCGGGTATAACCCAGGGAGAACGCCCCCAGCGCAGGGTCGACCCAACTCATGCCTGCGGTGTATTGGTTCTTGAAGCGCGAGCCCAGTTCATCGGAGTGGGTCGACCGGCCGGCATCAAGCACTTCGCGGTAGCCTCGGGTCTGGGTCGTTGCGCTGAGGTTCAGGTCGGTATTGGCGTAGACCGGGCTGCTCAGGGTGAGGCTGGTGCGCGCCCCCGACACAGCGTTACGGCTGTCGCGGGACAGATTATGGCGTGCCCCCATGGAAAGGCGCTGGAAAAATACGCTGCCGAGGGTGCCACCCGCTGCCACATAGTCATCGGCGTTCAACAAACCAAAGCCCACTGATGAGTCCCGCCCCAGCCCCCACGTACCGCTCCCCATGGCGACCATCGGCGATGCGACCTCCCCAGGTATATCCTCACGCGCCTTGCCAAGGGAAAAGTAATATCCGGGCGTGACCGGCGCCGCGCCCGCAAACGATGCCGCCGGCACCACAAAGCTGCGCCTGGCGCCGCGCACGTCGATCATGCTGACGGCCAGGTCACCGGTGCCGTTGAGCAAGGGTAATCCGGTCAGCCTGAAAGGACCTTCGGGCACCAGCGTGCTGTGGATCAACACGCCGGACTGGCGCACCTCGATCCGTGATTGGCTCTGGGCGAGGCCCTCGACCACGGCCTGGTTGCTACCCGCCGGCACACGCGATTGACCATCAGGAAAAAACTGCACACCGGACAGCGCAATGCCGCCAAACAATGGATCGTTGCTGGAAAGCTGACCGACCTGGAAAGTCGAGTGCAGCGCCGCAAGATCGCGCTGGGCGTAGGCATAGAGGTGTTCGGTACGGGTGGCGCCATCATCGGTCACGTAAAATTGCCGGCTGCGCACAATCCAGTCACCGAGGTTGAAGCCCGCCTCGGTATAGGCCGATAGGAACCGGCTGTGCCCACTCTGCGCACGGCTGTCGAACCCGTGCACGTCATAGTTGAACAACGCCGCTGCGCCACCCCGGGAAAATTGTCCGGCCTCCCATTGCGGTTCCCGCAGTGATTGGGTCGGCACCACCAGCGCCACCTCATCGCTGCCAGGCCGCAGCCTGATCATGGTGGTCGGGAAAGCCCGCAGGAAATCATGGCAGGCCTCATCCGCCGCGACGCCTTCACGGGCGCTGCCGGCGGGCTTTACCAGCCCGGCTTTTTCCAGTAACCCCGAGGTAAAACACAATTGCCCGCGTGAGTCGAACCGTGCATCCACCAGACCGAGCGGGTTTCCATTGACCCGCAGCCCCACGACCTGGATACCTTCGCGAAAACGCGCGGCCGTACGAAAGTAGTCGGAGACCTTGGGATCAATGCCGTGGGTGGTCAGCGCCGCCAGGTCGAAACCTTCTCCCAGCTCCAATGCAGGCGCGACGGCAGGCAGGCCCCACAGGGTTGCAAACCCCACCAGCAGCGTAGGTCGACAAGGCCATGAAGCCATCACGCGTCGTTGGCTCGACAAGCTGCTCATGGGATGATCAGTCCCCATCGACAGTGACCAATGCGCGATAGCTCTCCACTGAAAACCCATAGGCCGTGGCCGGCTGGAACTCGACGGCTGTCAACCCCGTCAGCGCCCCTTGCACCGCCACCGTCAACGTGTCCCCTGGCAGCACATACGCGCGCGGAAGAGTCGCCTGGACGTGTTGCGGCAGCAATTGCACCTGCGGTGTGAGGCGCACCACATAGGCGCTGTCGTTATGCACGGTAAGACGGTCACCCATACGTCGCCACTTCAGCAGCTCCCAAGGCGTGTGATGCACGGGCAGACCCCGAGGGTGCAGGATCAACGGCAAATTCTGCCGCAGGGTGATACCGATGGTCGCACCGCCTGCGGCGCGCGCCTGGGGGATACCTTCGAACGTCACGCGCTTGAGCCGTTGGGTCTTGAGCGGCGCTTTCAAGGTGCTGATAAAACGCACCAGCTGGGTTTCTCCCGCCTCTACCCGCGTAATCGGCGGCGTCACGACCAGCAGCGGCTCCAGGTCCTCCGGGACGTTTTCCACGACCGAATGCAATAACGCAGGCACCGCATCGGTATTCTTGATAGTCAGGGTGGCTTCGCCCTGTTCTTCATAAAGCAGCACCACAGTGGTTTCCGGCAACATACCGTCCGCCACCACGGCACAGGTGAAACACAAACATAAACTTACGCATAACAACCGCACACGATTGATCACTGAAAGACTAAGCACTCAGTTGCCCCACGACTTTGAAGTTGAAGATTGATAGCCAAGCGCTTATATGAAAACAGCCGACGAGAACGCTATGGTTCCCGTCCGGCTGTATGACCGTCGTTTAGATGTAACTCAACTCAAGTGTGGCGCGCCCATCAAGGATAATGTCGCGACTCAGGTCCAGGTCACGGCCCCTGTTGATCACCGCCCTCACCGCGATGGTTCCGGTCAGTTGAGGGATGGAAACGGGCGTAAGGGCGGTGGTATAGCGCCACGAATACTGGGTGGGCGATTGAGCGACCTTGCCATCACTGCTTTGCCAGGCCCCGGCGCCGACACGCAGGATGGGATACAGCGGGGTGGTCGACGAGCGCAGATCCCTGAGGGTAACCGCAAAGCCGCCGGTCTTGCGCCCGGACGCTATGCCCAAGCCATAGTTGTGCGCTTCGGTATAGCCAGAGCCCAGTGCGCTGAGGATGCCCGGCACCTTGCTGGCGGCTTGCAGGTCGACGAATTTGAGCCCGAACTTGGCAGGCGTGGTGCCGCAATTAATGCTCAGGGGCGCGGTCCTTTCCGCGAGCGGGTTGAACGCCGTCGCAGAGAGTTGGCCCGAGGGAATGTCACCGTAGTTGATGATGCCGCCACCGCTCATGCTGAGGTTGCAGGCGGCCGGCTTGATCGTGCCCCTGACGATCAACTCGGCGCTGGTGGAGGCATGGGCACTCAGGGCCGTAGCCAGGCAAGCGATACCAAGCGTCAATCCAACAATTTTCTTCATATTCGACCTGTCACTGTAATGAGTCAGGCGTATTTATTTTTGTCCTGAAAATACAAACCACAAATAAATAACACCACGGCACAATTGCCGAGTGACAGTCTGTCTCTTGGGCATTGGCTAAAAAATAAGACAGCACCTTAATAACTGTGGGAGCAATAGACGCGAACTGTCGCCCGAGCCGACCGTGACAGTAAGCCAAGATAAAATAACCCGTGGAACACCAGCACCTAAGTTGTAGGCGAAATCAAAAAAACACATACAACCGTACGCAGTTAAAACTTCTGACAAGGACACGAGCACCTTCCACACAACCCCGCCAGTACAAGCAGCATCGGCTACAGCGACTTCCCACAGACGATCTCGGAGAAATTCCCGAAGCACTACGCGTTGGCTCCAGCGGTCGATCGTGGCACGATGGACAGGTTATCGACCGAGACCCCCAAACCATGCCGCAATCCCAAGCCAAGAATCTGTCCCTGATCGCCGCCATCGACCTGGGCTCCAACAGCTTTCACATGGTCGTGGCCAAGGCCCAGAACGGTGAGATCCGCATCCTTGAGCGGCTCGGCGAGAAAGTACAACTGGCTGCCGGGATCAATGACGAGCGCCAGCTCAACGAAGAGTCCATGCAGCGCGGGCTCGATTGCCTGAAGCGTTTTGCCCAACTGATCAATGGCATGCCCTTGGGCGCCGTGCGTATCGTCGGCACCAACGCGCTGCGCGAAGCGCGCAATCGTGGTGAATTCATCCGCCGCGCCGAGGAGATCCTCGGCCACCCGGTAGAAGTCATCTCCGGCCGTGAAGAAGCGCGCCTGATCTACCTCGGCGTATCCCACACCCTGGCCGATACCCCCGGCAAACGCCTGGTCGCCGACATCGGCGGCGGCAGCACCGAGTTCATCATCGGCCAGCGCTTCGAACCGCTGCTGCGTGAAAGCCTGCAAATGGGCTGCGTCAGTTATACCCAACGCTACTTCAAGGACGGCAAGATCACCCCGGCGCGCTACGCCCAAGCCTACACGGCGGCGCGGCTGGAGATCATGAGCATCGAGCATGCCCTGCATCGCCTGACCTGGGATGAAGCCATCGGCTCGTCCGGCACCATCCGCGCCATCGGCCTGGCCCTCAAGGCCGGCGGCCATGGCACTGGCGAGGTCAATGCCGAAGGCTTGGCGTGGCTCAAGCGCAAACTGTTCAAGCTGGGTGATGCCGAGAAAATCGACTTCGACGGCATCAAGCCAGACCGTCGCACCATCTTCCCGGCCGGCCTGGCGATTCTCGAAGCGATCTTCGATGCCCTTGAACTGCAACGCATGGATCACTGCGACGGCGCGCTGCGTGAGGGTGTGCTCTATGACCTGCTCGGCCGCCATCACCACGAAGACGTGCGTGAACGCACCCTCAGCTCGCTGATGGAGCGTTATCACGTCGATATGGAACAGGCATTGCGCGTGGAGCGCAAAGCCCTGCACGCCTTCGACCAGGTGGCCGCGGACTGGGACCTGCAAGACGGCGTGTGGCGCGAACTGCTGGGCTGGGCGGCCAAAGTGCATGAGGTGGGCCTGGACATCGCCCACTACCATTACCACAAGCACGGCGCCTACCTGATCGAGCACTCCGACCTGGCCGGCTTCTCCCGGGAAGACCAGCAAATGCTCGCGCTGCTGGTGCGCGGGCACCGTCGCAACATCCCCAAGGATAAATTCGCTGAATTCGGCGATGAAGGCATCAAGCTGATTCGCCTGTGCGTGCTGATGCGCTTTGCGATCCTGTTCCACCACATCCGTGGCACCCAGGAAATGCCCCAGGTCAAACTACGCGCCGATGGCGACAGCCTGGAAGTGATGTTCCCCAAGGGCTGGCTGGATGAAAACCAGTTGACCCAGGCGGATTTTGCCCAGGAAGCGGAGTGGCTGACGCGGGTGGGGTTCAGCCTGAACGTGCGCTGATCCGATCTAAAGAACACCGCAAAAAAATGTGGGAGGGCGCTTGCTGTGGTGAGCGGGCTTGCCCCGCGCCGGGCTGCGAAGCGGCCCTAAAAGCAAACGCCGCATTCTGACTGACAGAATGCGGCGTTTTTACTGGGGGCGGCTTCGCCACCCAGCGCGGGCGGTGCGACGATTCGACAAGCCCGCTCACCACACAAACCTGCACCACATTAAGCTTTTGTTGGCTTTAGCTCACCGACAGAATCGGGCTACCCAGCCTCTCCAGCAACGTCGCCTGCGCGCTGCGTGGGTTCTGGTTGCCGGTCGGCGTGTTGCGCACGTAGCGGCCGTCCGACTGCAGGCTCCAGCTGTGGGTGTTATCGGTGAGGTAACTTTCCAGCTCTTTCTTGACCCGCATGATCAGCTTCTTGCCTTCCACCGGGAAGCACGTCTCCACGCGCTTATCGAGGTTGCGTTCCATCCAGTCGGCACTGGAGAGGAACATCTGCTCTTCGCCGCCGTTGAGGAAGTAGAACACCCGGGTGTGTTCCAGGAAGCGGCCGATGATCGAACGCACATGGATATTGTGCGAGACGCCAACGATGCCCGGACGCAGGCAGCACATGCCACGCACCACCAGGTCGATGCGTACGCCGGACTGGCTGGCCTTGTAAAGCGCGCGGATGATCTTCGGATCGGTCAGCGAGTTGAACTTGGCGATGATGTGCGCCGGCTTGCCCTCAAGGGCAAACTGCGTCTCGCGGGCAATCATGTCGAGCATGCCCTTCTTGAGGGTGAACGGCGCGTGCAGCAGTTTCTTCATGCGCAACGTCTTGCCCATGCCGATCAACTGGCTGAACAACTTGCCGACGTCTTCACACAAGGCGTCGTCGGAGGTCAGCAGGCTGTAGTCGGTGTAGAGCTTGGCGTTGCCGGCGTGATAGTTACCGGTGCCCAAATGCGCGTAACGCACGATCTCACCGGCTTCACGGCGCAGGATCAGCATCATCTTGGCGTGGGTCTTGAAGCCGACCACGCCGTAGATCACCACCGCACCGGCCGCTTGCAGGCGGCTGGCCAGTTGCAGGTTGGACTCTTCGTCGAACCGCGCACGCAGCTCGATCACCGCAGTGACTTCCTTGCCGTTACGCGCGGCATCCACCAGCGCATCGACGATTTCCGAGTTGGCGCCGGAGCGGTACAAGGTCTGGCGCACGGCCAGCACATGCGGGTCCTTGGCGGCCTGGCGCAGCAGGTCGACCACCGGGGTGAAGGACTCGAACGGGTGCAGCAGGAGGATGTCCTGCTTGCTCACCACGCTGAAAATGTTCTCGCTGTTTTGCAGCAGTTTCGGGATCTGCGGAGTGAACGGCGTGTATTGCAGCTCCGGGTGGCTGTCCAGCCCGGTGATGCTGAACAGTCGCGTCAGGTTCACCGGGCCATTGACCTGGTAAAGCTCGCTCTCGCCCAGGTTGAACTGCTTGAGCAGGTAGTCCGACAGGTGTTTGGGGCAGGTGTCAGCCACTTCCAGGCGCACCGCATCGCCGTAGCGCCGCGAAAACAGCTCACCGCGCAGGGCACGGGCCAAGTCTTCGACGTCTTCGGAGTCCAGCGCCAGGTCAGCGTTACGGGTCAGGCGGAACTGGTAGCAGCCCTTGACCTTCATGCCTTGGAACAGGTCATCGGCATGGGCGTGGATCATCGACGACAGGAATACATAGTTGTCGCCAGCCCCCCCTACCTCTTCCGGTACCTTGATGATCCGTGGCAACAAGCGTGGCGCAGGGATGATTGCCAGGCCGGAGTCGCGACCGAAGGCGTCGATACCTTCGAGCTCGACGATGAAGTTGAGACTCTTGTTCACCAGCAACGGGAACGGGTGCGTCGGGTCGAGGCCGATGGGGGTGATGATCGGCGCGATCTCGTCGCGGAAGTAACGGCGCACCCAGGTCTTGATCTTGGTGGTCCAGTGGCGGCGACGGATGAAGCGAACCTGATGTTTTTCCAGTTCCGGCAGCAGGATGTCGTTGAGGATCGCGTATTGGCGATCCACATGGCCGTGCACCAGCTCGCTGATGCGCGCCAGGGCCTGATGCGGTTGCAGGCCGTCGGCGCCGGCCTGCTCACGGGCGAAAGTGATTTGCTTCTTGAGACCGGCCACGCGGATCTCGAAGAACTCATCCAGGTTGCTGGAGAAGATCAGCAGGAATTTCAGCCGCTCCAGCAGCGGATAGGATTCATCCAGCGCCTGCTCCAGCACGCGGATGTTGAATTGCAGTTGTGACAACTCGCGATGGATGTACAGGCTGCTGTCATCCAGGTTGGTCACCGCCACCACAGGTGCCGGGACAGGCGCTTCAACCGCCACGGCAGGCGGAGCCGGCTCCAGCTCCGGCGGGGTCTCGGCGACTTGTTCAACCACCGGGTGGGCGTCTTTTACGGCAACTTCGGAGAGTCCTTCGGTATTCATCGAGTGTTCCTGTGAGGGCTATTGTTGCTCTCTAAGCAATTGGGCGGCGCGGGCGGCAAAATAAGTCAGGATGCCATCAGCCCCGGCACGTTTAAAGGCCGTCAGGGATTCAAGAATCACCCCTTCACTCAACCATCCATTTTGTATTGCAGCCATGTGCATGGCGTATTCGCCGCTGACCTGGTAGACAAAGGTCGGCACCTTGAATTCATCTTTGACCCGCCAAAGGATGTCGAGGTAGGGCATCCCCGGCTTGACCATCACCATGTCGGCGCCTTCGGCCAGATCGGCCGCCACTTCGTGCAAGGCTTCATGGCTGTTGGCCGGGTCCATCTGGTACGAGGCTTTGTTGGCCTTGCCCAGGTTGAGGGCCGAGCCCACCGCATCGCGGAACGGCCCGTAATAGGCGCTGGCGTACTTGGCCGAATAGGCCATGATCCGCACATTGACGTGGCCGGCCAGCTCCAGTGCCTCGCGAATCGCCTGGATGCGGCCGTCCATCATGTCCGACGGTGCAACCACCTGGGCGCCCGCGGCGGCGTGGGACAAGGCCTGTTTGACCAGCGCGTCGACGGTGATGTCGTTCTGCACATAACCGTCTTCGTCGAGAATGCCATCCTGGCCGTGGGTGGTGAACGGGTCCAGGGCCACGTCGGTGATCACCCCCAGCTCCGGGAAACGCTCGCGCAGGGCGCGGGTGGCGCGCTGAGCAATACCCTGCGGGTTCCAGGCTTCGGCAGCGTCCAGGGACTTGAGTTCCGACGGCGTGACCGGGAACAGCGCCAACGCCGGAATTCCCAGCTCGACCCAGTTTGCCGCCTCTTCAAGCAACAAATCGATGGTCAAGCGCTCCACCCCCGGCATCGACGCCACCGCTTCCCGACGATTGTCACCGTCGAGCACAAACACCGGCAGGATCAGATCGTTCGTGGTCAGTACGTTTTCACGAACCAGACGGCGCGAAAAATCATCACGACGGTTGCGACGCAGACGGGTGGCGGGGAACAGGCGATTGGCAGGGGTAAAGCTCACGACAGACTCCTGAGCCCGGATTGACGGGCGAGCGTTGCAGTTATAAGCGGCCATTATGACGAAGGTATGACAGTTGTGCTTAACGATGCGACCTGTAGTCGCATTCGTCGTATATGTAGGAAATGTTCACTTCGTGACACATCTCGATACTTTCATGAACCTTCACGAAGGCGTAGGCTGCGCGTTCATTTCGCCAGCACCCAGACCATGCTTCAACAATTCCTGCATGACTTCGGCTACTTTGCCCTGTTCCTGGGCACCTTCTTTGAAGGCGAGACCATTCTGGTTCTCGCAGGCTTCCTGGCTTTCCGTGGGTACATGGATATCAACCTGGTGGTGGTCGTTGCCTTTTTCGGCAGCTATGCCGGCGACCAGCTCTGGTATTACATGGGCCGCAAACACGGCCGCAAGCTGTTGGCGCGCAAACCGCGCTGGCAATTGATGGGCGACAAGGCTCTGGAACATATCCGCAAGCACCCCGATATCTGGGTGCTGAGCTTCCGCTTCGTGTACGGGTTGCGCACGGTGATGCCGGTGGCGATCGGACTGTCCGGCTACCCACCGCTGCGCTACCTGATCCTCAACGGTATCGGCGCCGCGATCTGGGCCGCCGCGTTGGGCGCGGCGGCGTACCATTTCGGCGCCGTGCTCGAAGGCATGCTCGGCAGCGTCAAGAAGTACGAGCTGTGGGTATTGGGCGCCTTGCTGTTGCTGGGCTTTGGCCTGTGGCTGCGTCGCCGCTTCAAGAATGCGCGGATTGCGCGCCAGGCCTGTGCCGACGCCAAGGCCCGGCTCGCCGCCGAGCCTGCTCATGCCGAGCCACCTAAGTCGCCAGTCGAGTAAGCCGGCCCCGGCAACAATAGAGGCCGAACACACTGAGCACGCTGTAGCTCAACAAAGCCGGCCAACCGAGTTGGCTGGCCGGCCACAGCCCCACCAGCGGCGCCAGCCATACCAGCGGCACATTCAGCGCCAGGCGCGCCCATTCGGCTTTCAGCGCCCAGGGGCGATTCTCCAGGGCCACGCCCAGGGTAAACAGCCCCAGCGCCATCGTGCTCCAGCCCAGCACCAATGCGGGTATGGGCAGCCCTTCGCCGGCATTCATCAAATAACTGCCAAACCCCACGTACACCGCAAATTGCAGGGCGATGTAAGCCTGTTGACGGGGATTGAGCGGCACCTCGAATTTGCGGAACTGGCTCAAGTCCGGCTTGGCCAACGGGTATCTGGCCTGCACGTCCGCAGGGCGCCAGCCGGTGGGCATGAACCAGATGCGCAGCTTGTCCCGCCAACGTTCGGCACGCCGCGCATCACGCCACAACTGCGCATAAAACTGCAGATTGGCCCACAGCGGGTTCCAACTGGCCAAGGGCGTGGTCACGCCGAAAATCACCGGCTCATTGTCGTCCTCTTCCTGAAAGGTGCCGAACAGCCGGTCCCAAAGAATGAACACCCCGCCGTAGTTGCGATCCATGTAGAGAGCGTTCTGTGCATGGTGGGCCCTATGGTTGGACGGCGTGACGAAGAACCACTCGAACCAACCGAGCTTGGGCACATGGCGAGTGTGCACCCAGAACTGGTACAGCAGGTTGAGCGAGGCCACACTGATAAACACCACCAGCGGCACGCCGAGTACGGCCAGGGGCAGGTAGAAAATCCAGCTCAGCAAAAAGCCGGTGCTGGTCTGGCGCAGGGCTGTGCTGAGGTTGTAGTCCTCGCTCTGGTGATGCACCGAATGCGCGGCCCACAGGATGTTGCGCTCGTGGCCCATGCGGTGCAGCCAGTAGTAGCAGAAGTCGTAGAGCACAAAGGCCAAGCCCCAGGTCCAGAGGCTCTGGGCCGGCAGTTCGATCACCGCCAGGTGCTTGAGGGCGAATGCGTAGGTGAGCAGCCCCAGGCCTTTGGTCAACAGCCCGGTGGTGGTGGACAGCACACCCGTGCTGAGACTGTTGATGGCGTCGGCCACCCGGTAGTTACGCTGGCCACGCCAGCGGTCGGCGAGCAGCTCCACCACGATCAAGGCAATGAAAAACGGTACCGCGTAAGGCACGAAGTCCATGGTGTGGTCCGGTCTATTTTTGTTACATCAAGAGTAGGGGCAGCGGCGCGAGATCCCATTGGCAACAGGTTACAAATTAGTAGACATTTAACGCCAAGACCTCAGGAGAAATGCCCATGAGCAAAAAGATTGCAGTGATCCTTTCCGGCTGCGGCGTGTATGACGGCGCCGAGATCCACGAAAGCGTGATCACCCTGCTGCGCCTGGACCAGCGCGGCGCTCAAGTCCAGTGCTTTGCACCCGATATTGCGCAAATGCACGTGATCAACCACCTGACCGGCGAGGAAATGCCCGAGTCGCGCAACGTGCTGGTGGAATCGGCGCGTATTGCCCGAGGCGAGGTGAAGGACATCGCTGAGGCCGACGCCACAGACTTCGACGCACTGATCGTGCCCGGCGGGTTTGGCGCGGCGAAGAACCTGTCGAGCTTTGCCGTGGAGGGCGCGGGCTGCAGTGTTAACCCACAGGTATTGGCGTTGGCCGAAGCCTTTGCCGAAGCGGGCAAGCCGGTGGGGCTGATCTGCATCTCACCGGCCCTGGCCGCGAAGATCTACGGCCCGGGCGTGACCTGCACCATCGGCAACGATGCCGACACCGCCGCCGCATTGGACAAGATGGGTGCCACGCACCAGGAATGCACGGTTGAAGACATCGTCGAAGACACTGCGCGCAAGCTGGTCAGCACGCCGGCCTATATGCTCGGCAAGAACATCAGCGAGGTCGCGTCAGGCATCAACAAGCTGGTGGATCGCGTGCTGGAGCTGACCCACGAAAATGACTGATAGTGACGAGCAGGCTTGTTGTGGCGAGGGAGCTTGCTCCCGTTGGAGTGCGCAGCGCTCCCGCTTTATTGGGGCTGCTACGCAGCCCAACGGGAGCAAGCTCCCTCGCCACGTTACACTTTTCATCAGGCCCTCAGGCCCGGCGCATCAATTGGGTGAGAATGCGGTCCAGTGAGTTGGCAAACGCCTGTTTATCCTTCTCCCCATGGGGCGGTGGACCACCGCCCATCTGGCCCTGCTCCCGCAGGTCGGTGAACAGGTTACGCACCGCCAGGCGCTCACTCATGTTCGCGGGGCTGAATTCCTTGCCCCGAGGGTCCAGGGCCGTGACGCCCTTCTTCACCAACCGGTCGGCCAGGGGCACGTCGCTGCAGATCACCAGTTCGCCGGGCACCGCGTGCTCTACCAGATAATCATCCGCCGCATCCGGGCCGCTGGGCACCACGATCAGCTTTACGCAGGCGAAGCTCGGCTTGATCTGGCTCTGCCCGGCCACCAGCACCACCTCGAACTGGCGCTTGAGGGCGAACTTCACCACCTGGTCCTTGGCTGCCCGAGGGCAGGCGTCGGCGTCGATCCATACGCGCACCCTATGCCACCACCCGGCGTTTTTCTGCCATGCGACTGCGGCCATACAACACCATAATCGCCAGGATCGCCACGGCCTGCGCACTCAGCGAATAGGCATCGGCGTGAATGCCCAGCCAATCGAAGTCAAAGAACGCCACCGGCCGCGTGCCAAAGATGCCGGCTTCCTGCAACGCTTTGACGCCATGCCCGGCAAACACCACCGACAGCGCACACAGCAGTGCAGCGTTGATGCCGAAGAACAACGCCAGCGGCAACTTCGCCGAACCGCGCAGGATCACCCAGGCCAGGCCCACCAGCAGCACCAGCGCGCTGGCGCCACCGGCCAGCACCGCGTTGTGCCCGGCCGGGCCGGCCTGTAGCCACAGGGTTTCGTAGAACAGGATGACCTCGAACAGTTCGCGATACACCGAGAAGAACGCCAGCAGCGCAAACCCAAAGCGCCCACCGCCGCCGACCAGGCTGCTCTTGATGTAGTCCTGCCAGGCGGCCGCGTGGCGCCGGTCGTGCATCCATACGCCGAGCCACAGCACCATGACACTGGCGAACAGCGCGGTACAGCCTTCGAGCAATTCGCGCTGGGCGCCGCTCACGTCAATCACATAGGCCGCCAACGCCCAGGTGGCCAAACCGGCCAGCAGCGCCAGCCCCCAACCCACGTTGACGCTGCGCACCGCCGACTGCTGGCCGGTGTTACGCAGAAAGGCAAGGATCGCCGCCAGCACCAGAATCGCTTCCAGGCCTTCGCGCAGCAAAATCAGCAGGCCCGAGATATAGCTCAACGACCAGCTCAAGCCATCGCCGCCCAGCAAACCGGCGGACTCGGTGAGCTTGCCCTTGGCCATGTCCAGACGCTGCTGCACCTGCTCGATCGGCAAACCGTCCTGCAACGACTGCCGATAGGCCATCAGGGCCTTCTCGGTGTCCTTGCGCACGTTGGCGTCGACATTGTCCAGCGAGCTTTCCACCAACTCGAAACCTTCCAGGTACGCCGCTACGGACAGGTCATAGGCCTGTTCGTGGTCACCGTTACGAAACGCGGCGAGGCTCTTGTCCAACGTCGTCGCGGTGTAGTCGAGCAACTGTGCGGGGCCACGTTTGACCTGCGGCGGTTGCGCACGCTGGGCGCGGAAGGTCGCGGCTGTCACGGGGCCGTCGGCGGCCAGCACTTCATTGGGGGTCTGGCGGGCCAGGTCGGCGAGGTTGAAGGGTTGTTCGCTTTTGGCGGCAGCCGGGTCGGCGGTGAAACCGGCGATGTAGGTGGCCAGGTCCCAGCGTTGGCGGTCGTCCAGTTGGTCGGCGAAGGACGGCATATCAGTGCCTTCGATACCCAGGCCCAAGGTGTTGTAGATCGCATACAGGCTCAGGCGGTCCAGACGCGCGGCATCGCGCAGGTTGGCCGGCGGCGGCGTGAGGCCCACGCCGGCCGGGCCATCTCCCGCGCCGGCGGCGCCGTGACATACCGAACAATGCTGGGCGTAGAGCGGTGCACCACGGGTCGGGTCCGGCGTGATGGCCGGAGCCTGGCTGACTTCATAGGCCACTGCCAGCTTGGCGCCCAATTGACGGGCCTGGCGCGCAACCGCCACACCGTCCTGATGCGTCGTGACCGCTGCCAGCAACTCATCGACACCCTTGACCAACTCGGCGCGTTCCGGCCTTTGCGGCAAATCCGCCACCAAGCCCTGCAACACCCCGAGAAACTCCACCTGCTCGCGGTATTCCGAATCATCAACCACCTTGCCCGCCGCCACTGTAGGTGGGTAGTCCGCGCCGATGTAATCCAGCAAATGCAGGGCTTGGGTTGCGCCCTCGGCAGTCGCGGCCATCAGGTTGAAGCTGCACGACATCAACGCCGGCAATACCAGCCAGGCGAGAAAACGGAGGGGGGCAGTCATGAACGAATCTCAAATGGAAATACGAAGTAACACATTGTTAGGCCTTATGAGGTTTGACTCAAGGCGTAAGTGATTTTGGCGTTAGCGCAGGCGCGGCTTTTCTATTCGGCGATGGCACTTCTGATGATGGCATCACAGCAAAAAGCCATTGTTTTGCCAGTAATGGCGCTTATAATGCGGCGCCCTGTTAGTGCGAAAGGGAATTTCGTTCCTCATTTTTTATGAGGAATCACCACACCGGTTGACTACTTTCAGGGAAGAAGCTGCATGGCATTTCGCGCCTTAACTCCGCTCGCGCTCGCGACGGTCACGTTGCTCTCCGGCTGTTCGATGTTTCGCAGCTACGACACCGAGCTGCAAGCCACCAATCAGCAATTGGCCACCGGCAACATCGACGGTGCCCTGACCCTGCTGGAAAAAAACAACACCAGCCAGGACAAGGACCTGCTGTATTTCTTCGAAAAAGGCGAGTTGTTGCGGGCCAAGGGCGACCTCGCCGGCAGCCAGACCGCCTGGCGCAGCGCCGACCTGCAAGTCCACAAGTGGGAAGAGTCGGTCAAGTTCGACAGTGCAAAGTACCTCGCCCAGTTCGGCAGTTTCCTGGCCAACGACAAGGTGCGTCGCTACGAAGGCTATGACTATGAAAAAGTCATGCTGACCACCCAGATGGCTCTCAACCTGCTGGCCCTGAATGACTTTGACGGTGCGCGCACCGAGATCAAGAAGACCCACGAACGCGAAGCCGTGATCGCCGACCTGCGCGACAAGGAATACCTCAAGCGCGAGGACGAAGCCCAGCGCGAAGGCGTTACCACCCAGATGAAAGACCTCAGCGGTTACCCGGTGCAAGCCCTGAACGCGCCGGAAGTGGTCGGCCTCAAAAACAGCTACCAGAGTGCGTTCAGCCATTACCTGGCCGGCTTCATCTACGAAGCCCTGGGCGAAAAAGACCTGGCTGCCCCGGGCTACCGCAAGGCCGCCGAGCTGCGCCCGAATACGCCGCTACTGGAAAAGGCCTTGCTGGACCTGGATAAATCCAAGGTCGGCGCCAATGAAACCGAGGTGCTGATTGTGGTGCAGAGTGGCCTCGCCCCGGCTCGCGATTCGATCCGCCTGCCCCTGCCGATCCCGATCAACGGCAACCTGGTGATCACCCCGCTGTCGTTCCCGGTGATCAAGGCCGATACGTCCACGGCGACCTTCACGCAGATCGGCGTCGACGGTCAGCAACAGAACCTCACCGCACTCAACAGCACCACGGCCATGTCGCGCCGCGCCCTGCGCGATGACATGCCGGGGATCATCCTGCGCACCACCGTGCGCGCGGTGACCCGTGGCGTGGCACAAAACAACCTGAACAAGACCAACCCCATGGCGGGCCTGGTGTTGGGCATTGCCTCGGCCGTCACCGAAGGCGCCGACACCCGCACCTGGCGCACGTTGCCGGACATGACCCAAGTGACCCGCCTGCGCCTCAAGCACGGCGAGCACCAGGTCAGCCTGCCCAACGCCCTGGGCGGCACGCTGGTGACGGTCAAGGCCGACCAACGCTACCAAGTGATCACCCTGCGCGTGGTCGGTAACCAGGTGTTCGCCGGCGGCCTCGCGGCCCACGTGGTGCCGGGCACAACGCCCCAGGCCATCGCCACTCTCAAACAACCTTAAGGAGCACGCTATGCGTCATTTCATCCTCGGCGCCCTGGCGCTGGTCCTGCTTGCCGGCTGCGCCACCCCGCCACCGCCAGAGCCCGGCAGCGCCGCGAGCAAGATCGTGGTGATGGGCAAGTTCAAGGGCATCGCCGTCGGTGCCATTCGCGTGGCGCGCGAGAACGGTTTTCTCACCGCCAAGGTGCAGTTGAGCAACATCACCAGCAGCAATCAGACGCTGTATTACCGCTTCGCCTGGCTGGGTGCCGACGGCTTTCCGGTGGGCGACGAGGACACTTGGAAAGTGCTGAACCTGTATGCCAACCAGGCGACGTTCCTGCCGGCCATCGCCAATTTGCCCCAGGCGGCGGACTTTCGCCTTGAAGTCAAAACCCCTTGAGCCATTCCCTTCTTAAGCGCCAGAGAGATTTCCCCATGTTTGCACGCTTCTCGATTCTCGCCGTGGTTGCCGTCCTGGCCAGCGGCTGCGCCAATACCTCGCCGGTACTGGGCAGTAAGAACATCAACTACGGCGACACCAAGGCTGTGGAAACCGTGACCAACGAGTTCGGCTCCACCGACCTGCAGATGATTGCTGAAAGCATGACCCGCTCCCTGGCCCAGTCCGGCATCCTGCACGGCCGTCCGGTGGTGCAGGTGTACGACGTGAAGAACAAGACCAGCGAGTACATCGACACCCGCGAGATCACCACGTCGATCAAAACCCAGTTGATGAAGACCGGCACCGCCCGCTTCGCCAGCGACAACACCGACATGCAGAGCCAGGTCGACCAGCTCAAGCTGCAGAACCAGAGCGGCCTGTACAAGAAGACCACCGTGAGCAAGACCGGCAACATGGTCGCGGCCAAGTACCGCCTGGAAGGCTCCATCAGTTCCATCGTCAAGCGCAGCTCGGACTACAAGGACGTGTTCTACAAATTCAGCCTGCAGCTGATCGACGTCGAGAGCGGCCTGGCCGAGTGGATGGACGAAAAAGAAATCCGCAAGACTACGGAGCGCTAAGCGATGCGTGCATGGATCGGTATGATCGGCCTGCTGTGCGCCTTTGGCGCCTCGGCCGCGCCGAAGATCGCGGTGACCGACCTGGCCTACGAGGCGCGGGTCGAGGAATACATCCACCAAGTCTCGGCCAGCGACAACTTCCAGGCAAGCGCCTACCACGCCAGCGGTGCGTCGAGCTACAGCGAGTACGAAAGCCGTACCAGCTACATCGAGCAGACCGAGCTGCGTAAGTTCAGCGGTGATATCAAGGGCGAGATTCTCAAGTCCCGCCAGTTCCAGCTGGTGCAGGGCACGCCCTACACCGCCGATGCCAAGGGTGACGTCTATGACGTGATCAAGCGCATCAAGGCCGGTAACTTCAAGGGCGCGGACTACGTGCTGTTCGGCACGCTGTCAGACATCGACTTTACCCAGGACATCAACGCCCTGGACCACACCAACAGCTACTCGGCGGTGCTGGGCCTGACCCTGGTGGCGGATTTCAGCCTGATCAACACCCGTACCTTCGAGATCACCTCGGCGTTTACCGCCATGGGTGAAGGCCAGGACACCAAGCTGGTGAACAGCCGCGACGTACGTGTGAGCCTCAATCGGCCACGGGTGGTAAAAGAAGTGTCGAAAGCGTTGGGTGAGGATGTGGCCAGGCAGTTGGCGGAACAGATGGGCGGCGGTTATCAAGAGCCTGGCCAGCCGGCGTTGCGCAACAACCTGCCAAGGGATGAAGCGCCGAAGATTCTGCGCTGAGCGGTAGTCCTTCAGGCAACACCAAACCAATGTGGGCGGGGCGGTGCGACTTGCTCCCGATTGCGGTGGTTCAGCTACAGATAAGCTGACTGACACACCGCTATCGGGAGCAAGTCGAATCGTCGCACCGCCCCTCCCACATTTTGATTCGGTTTCCTCAGTCAGGCCGTTGCGCGATGCAAGCTGGCGAGAAAACCCGCAGCCCCCACGAACAACCCGGCAAACGTACGGTTCATGCGTTTTTGCTGCTTGGGCGTACGCAACAGACGCAACACCTTCGACGCCAGCCCGGTGTAACCCGCCATCACGATCATATCGACGCTGATCATGGTCGCACCCAGGATCAGGTACTGGGTCAGCAGCGGCGCCTGCGGGTTCACGAATTGCGGCAGTACCGCCAGCATGAATACCAGGGCCTTGGGATTACTGGCATTGACCAGAAAACCGCGGAACATCATCGCCATCGGCCTGCCGACAGGGCGTGGGGTCGCGTCATCGGTCATGTCCATGGGCAAGGCGCGCCATTGCTTGACGGCCAGGTACACCAGGTACGCCACGCCAAACCATTTGATCGCGTAGAACGCTGTGGACGATGCCGCCAAAATGGCTCCGAGCCCGCAGGCAACCACGGCAATCTGCATCGCAAGGCCCAGTTGCAGGCCAATGGCGTTCCAGTAGCCGCGCAGGAAACCGTATTGCAGGCCGCTGGACATCGAAGCGATGGCGCCGGCACCAGGGGAAAGGGAGATGATCCAACTGGCCAGGAAAAAGGCCAGCCACGTATCGAGCGCCATTGCACACCTCGGAGGGGAATTTGCTGTTGTGGCCTTAAGCTAACTCCGCCGACCGAGGGCTGGCTATAGATTTTTACAAGATGTGAATACTAACGATCGCCCGGAAACACATGGGTGCCCGGCCAACGCCGCACCGAGCGCTGGAAGAACAGGCTGTTAGGCACCTGCACGATGGCGCTGTCAGTGCCCGCCGCTTCCACTTCGATCAGCGTGGTATAGAGCAGGTTGATCGCCACGACCCGGCCTTTTACGCCGGGTTTGTCGACGGTATCCACCAGCTCGACGATGTCACCGAGGCGAAACGGCCCAACGGTAAAAATCAGAATGGCGCACAGCAGGTTGGACAGCACCGACCACATCGCGAAGAACGCCACGGCGGCGACCGCGACAAACCCCGACAGCGCCGTCCACAGCACGGTGGCGGACACGCCCAGGCGACCCAGCACGAAGATCAGCGCACTGCCCATGATCAGCCAGCGCAAGCCACCACGCAGCGGCATCAGCAGTTGTGGCGGGAACGGGTAACGCTCGCCCAGGCGGGTCAGGCCTTTGGCGACGAAGCGCTGGGCAAGGTAGCCGGCCAGCAGGATCAGCAGGATTTGCACGCCGATCCAGACAGGCTCGATCCATTGCGCCGGCAGTGGCAGCTGCAACGCTTCCATCAGGACAGCGCCTCCAGCTCCGCTTGCAGGGTTTCGAGCAGTTCGAGCGCTTCCATCCAGGTTTCCTCCAATTGCCCTTCACGCACCTTGAGCCTGGCTTGTTCGGCCAGCAGGTCGCGCAGTTCGTCCTTGCGGGCCGCCTCGTACACGGCGCTGTCGCCCAGACTGGCTTCGATCCTGGCCAGGCGCTCGTGCACCTTGCCCAACTCGGCTTCCAGCTTGTCGGCTTCGCGCTTGTGCGGCGCCAGTTGCTGACGCAATGCGGCGGCCGCCTGACGCTGGGCTTTCTTGTCGGTCTTGTCCGGGTTGACCGGGGTGTTGCTCACCGGCGCATTGCGCAGACGGTATTCCGTCAGCCAGCGGGCGTAGTCGTCCAGGTCACCGTCGAACTCTTCGACTTTGCCGTCGGCCACCAACAGGAAGTTATCGGTGGTGCTCTTGAGCAAGTGGCGATCGTGGGACACCACCAGTACCGCACCGCTGAATTCCTGCAAGGCCATGGTCAACGCCAGGCGCATTTCCAGGTCCAGGTGGTTGGTCGGTTCGTCGAGCAACAGCAGGTTCGGCCGGTCCCAGGCGATAAGGGCCAGGGCCAGGCGGGCTTTTTCGCCGCCGGAGAAGTTCAGCACCGGCTCATCGATACGTGCGCCACGGAAGTCGAACCCGCCGAGGAAGTCGCGCAGTGTCTGCTCGCGTTCGGTCGGCGCCAGACGCTGCAGATGCAGCAACGGGCTGGCCTTGGCGTCCAGGGAATCCAACTGATGCTGGGCGAAGTAGCCCACCACCGTGTTCTCGCCACGGGTCAGGTGGCCCGCCAAGGGCTCGAGTTCGCCCGAGAGGTTTTTGATCAGCGTCGACTTGCCCGCGCCGTTGGGGCCCAGCAGGCCGATACGCGCGCCCGGCGTGAGCTGCAGCTTGACCTTCTCCAGGATGGTCTTGTCACCGTAGCCCAGGCGAGCATCGGACAGGTCCAGCAAGGGGCTGGAGATCTTCACCGACTCACGGAACACGAAGTCGAATGGCGAATCGACGTGGGCCGCCGACAGTTCCTCCATGCGCTCCAACGCCTTGATCCGGCTCTGGGCCTGACGGGCCTTGGTGGCCTGGGCCTTGAACCGGGCGATGTAGCTTTCCATGTGCGCACGCTGCGCCTGCTGTTTCTCGAACGCCTGTTGCTGTTGGGCCAGGCGCTCGGCACGCGCGCGCTCGAACGCGGTGTAGCCACCTCGGTAGAGCGTGATTTTCTTCTGTTCGACGTGGGCGATGTTGTCGACCACGGCGTCGAGGAAATCCCGGTCGTGGGAAATCAGCAGCAAGGTGCCCTGGTAGTTCTTGAGGAAGTCTTCCAGCCACAGGATCGCATCGAGGTCCAAGTGGTTGGTCGGTTCATCGAGTAGCAACAGGTCGGAGGGACACATCAGTGCCTGGGCCAGGTTCAGGCGCATGCGCCAGCCACCGGAGAAATCCGCGACCGGCCGATCCATCTGCTCGTTGGTAAAGCCAAGGCCGGCCAGCATCTTGCGGGCGCGGGCGTCGGCGGTGTAGCCGTCGGCACTGTCCAGCTCCGAGTGCAGGCGCGCCAGGGCGGCGCCGTTCTGGGCTTTCTCGGCCTCGGCGAGGTCGTGCTGCACCTGGCGTAAACGCAGGTCGCCATCGAGCACGTAGTCGATCGCAATGCGGTCCAGGGTGTCGATCTCCTGGCGCATATGGGCGATGCGCCAGTCGGCCGGCAGCAGGCAGTCCCCGGAATCCGGGGTCAGCTCACCCAGCAACAGGGCAAACAACGTGGATTTACCGGCGCCGTTGGCACCGATCAGGCCGGCTTTGTGACCGGCGTGCAGGGTCAGCTCGGCGTCTTCGAGAAGACGCTGCGGGCCACGCTGTAATGTTAGGCTTTGAAGTCGGATCATAATGGCGGCGGAGTCTACCAGCTTCGTTGGCCGCTGGCTTGGGTGTGAATATGTACGCTGACCTGTGGAGCTTTGCCCTCTCGACCTACGCCCGTCCGGGTATCGAAGCGGCTTGCCTGCGTTTGCAGGAACAAGGCGCTGACGTGTGCCTGATGCTGTGTGGAGCCTGGCTGGAGCAACGAGGCGTGGCCGTGACCCCCGAACGCATGAGAGCGCTGAAGCAGATCGCCGGGCCCTGGCAGGTACAAGTGGTCGAACCGTTGCGGCGGATGCGCATGCAATGGCGCGCCACGGCGCAGCAGGATAAGCCACTGGCGGCGTTACGGGAACGGGTCAAAGCCCTGGAGCTGGATGCGGAGCGCGTCTTGCTGACACGGCTGGAAGGGCTGGCACAGACATGGCCGACAGGTGAAGGTCATCAGAAGTGGCTTGAAGGACTGGCGGCTGAGGCTGCCGCCAACCTTGACCACGACGCGCTGCAGCAGCTGCGCATCGTGGCCACCGGCACTTAGGAAGCGCTGGTTGGCGTGGTGCTTGGCGCTACCGGTGCAGGCGTGCTGCTGGCCGATGCGGTTGGAGCGGTGGCGGTCGCCGGGGTCGCAGGTTTGGCCGGTGCTGGCTTTGCAGCAGCTGGTTTGGCGACAGCGGGTTTGGCAACAGCAGGTTTAGCGGCTGGCTTGGCGGCTGGTTTCGCAGCAGCTGGTTTGGCAGCTGGCTTCGCGGCCGATTTGGCAGCGACGGTTTTGGCAGCTGGCTTCACGGCCGGTTTAGCAGCAGCGGTTTTGGCCGCTGGCTTCGCGGCTGGTTTCGCAGCAGCGGTTTTGGTCGCTGGTTTGGCGGCTGGTTTGGCAGCAGCGGTTTTGGCCGCTGGCTTCGCGGCTGGTTTCGCAGCAGCGGTTTTAGCAGCTGGCTTGACGGCTGGTTTCGCAGCGGCGGTTTTGGCCGCTGGCTT